>JAYENI010000206.1:0-26372 GCA_034722015.1 Pseudomonadota bacterium | reverse complement strand
ACATACCAGCCTACTTGTCTTTTCGCCCGTCTTCGGCGTTGCGCCAACCGTCACGTAGCTCGCTACGCTCCGGTTGTCGCGCCTTGAATACGAACGAAACTCCGGCGCATTCTGGTATGCCATTTTCCGGCAATCGCCTGATGCCCCGGATGCGGTCGTATAGCGCCGTGCATCCTGTCGAGCGAACCGTTTGCTGTTGCCGATATGTCTGAATGGAAAGGGGTCTGCGAGGCCATTTCCCGGGCGACCGGGCAACCGGCCGTCCCGGCCGGGGCGGATTCCCTCGGTGGCGGGTGCATCAACCAGGCGTTTCGCCTGTCGGTAACGGACGGGCGGTCCTGGTTCGTCAAGGTCAACGATGCCGCCAGCCTCGCGATGTTCGAGGCGGAGTCCGCAGGGTTGCTGGAACTCGCGTCAGCCAACGCCATACGGGTGCCGCAACCGGTCTGTTGCGGTAGCGTGGGCCAAATCGCGTACCTGGTGATGGAGTACATTCCGCTCGGGCGCGGAGGCGACGCGGGGGAACTCGGGCGGTGCCTGGCCGTGATGCACCGCAGGACGGCGGAAACATTTGGATGGGAAACTGACAACACCATCGGTTCGACACCGCAGATCAACACGCCCGACAGCGACTGGGTGCGATTCTGGCGTGAGCGCCGGCTGGGGTTTCAGCTGCGGCTGGCGGCAAACAGGGGATATGGCGGATCACTGCAGAAAAAGGGTGCGCGCCTGATGGAGCGCTTCCCCGCCCTGTTCGATACTCATACCCCGGAGCCTTCGCTGTTGCACGGCGATCTGTGGGGCGGGAACTGGAGTACCGACGCTCGTGGCGACCCGGTGATCTTCGATCCCGCCGTGTACTACGGTGACCGGGAAGCCGATCTGGCCATGACCGAGCTGTTCGGTGGGTTCGGGGAGAAATTCTATCGCGCCTATCGCGCGGATCTTCCCCTGGATCCGGGTTATTCGCTTCGCAAGACGTTCTACAACATCTACCACATCCTTAACCATCTCAATCTCTTCGGGGGTGGATACGGCGCCCAGGCAGAAGGGATGATCGATCGCGTGCTCGCCGAGTTGTAATAGACGTCCCGGAGGATTCAGCGGTCCGCTCCCATCGCAATGGCCCGTTCGCGAGACAGCCTTGCCAACCGGTGTTGCTGATCGCGATCGTATCCTGTCCCGGCTTTGGGCCAGCCGCCGATGTGGCGGTCGACAAGCGATCCGAGGGCGGTCACATGGTCGGCCGAGTCATTGAGGGCGGCAATGTAATGGAAGCGTTGTCCGCCGGCCGACAGGAAAATTTCCCGGTTCTGCATGTCGATCTCCTCCAGCGTTTCGAGGCAGTCGATAGAGAACCCGGGGCATACCACGTCCACCGAGGCGATGCCTTTGCCCGGGAGCCCACCCAGGACGTGGTCCATGTAGGGGGTGAGCCACTCCTCCCGGCCGAAACGTGACTGAAATGCCACCTGCCACTGACCCGGCTCGAGTCCCAGGGCCTCGGCGACCAGGCGTGCCGTCTTCTGGCACTGGCAGTGGTACGGATCGCCGTTGCGGAAGTATCGCTTCGGGATGCCGTGAAACGAAAAAAGCAGACGCGCAGCGCGTTCGTGTTGACGCCAGTGCGCCTCGATGCTGCCCGCGAGCGCACGAATATACTCAGGATCGTCCGCATACCCGTTGACGAACCGAACCTCGGGAAGCCAGCGCCAATGTTTGAGTTCGTCGGCAACGGCATCGAATACGGATGCCGTTGTGGTGGCGGAGTACTGCGGGTAGAGGGGCAAGACAAGGATTCGCCGGGCGCCCGCGTTGCGCAGGGTCTCCAGCCCGGCGCGGACCGAGGGGTTTCCATACCGCATCGCCAGGGCGACCCGCACCCCTTCTCCGTAACTGTCGGCCAGCCGGTCCTTCAGGGCATCCGCAAGACGGCTCGATATGGCGACCAGTGGGGCACCCGACTCCGTCCAGATCTTCCGGTAGTTACGCGCACTGCGACCGGGACGGATATTCAGGATAATCAGTCTGAGGACGAGCCACCACAGCCAACGCGGCGCTTCGACGACCCGTGGGTCCCAGAGAAACTCCTCGAGATAGCGCCTCACCGCCGAGCGGGTCGGGGCGTCGGGCGAACCCAGATTGACGAGGAGCACGCCGGTCACGGCAAGTCTGTCGTGTGCAAAGTCCGGTTGTGAGATATCGCGTGTCATTTCCCTTTGATCCTCTGGGCTTCATCCGTCGGTTCGGATTCCCAATCCTTATCGAATTTGACCAGCCCTCTTGTCGCGAGCCGAATGCCGCCCTCAGGTGGCCTTGTCTGGTGATATTAGGCGATTGACAGAAATCGCCTTACCCGCATGAGCGAGGCCGGGTGGGATGCGCGTGGGCGTATAGCGTCACCTGGAATTGGGTCAGTCGGTTTGTCTCAGACGATCGTGCAGGGGGCTGGAGCGGGGAAAGTGCGCAAGAAGAAACTCCATCTGGTCAATCAGTACGCGTCTGCCCTGCAGATAAACGTACTCGGCATGCGTCGGCGTAAACGGTACGGCGAGTAGCCCCATTCCGGCCTCTTCGGGGGTGCGTCCGGCCTTGTAGTTATTGCAGCGCTTGCACGCCGTGACGACGTTGTTCCAGTGGTTCATCCCGCCCTGGCTCAGCGGGGTCACATGGTCCCGGGAAAGACGGGTGTCGGGAAATCGGTCACCGCAGTAGAGGCAGAGGTTGCCGTCACGTCTGAACAGGGTGTTGTTGTGCAGGGGCGGGTCGTATGAGTCCCACCCGGAGCGGTTGTTTCCCCGTGTCGCGATAATGGAGTTGACACGGATGATACTGCGCTCGCCGGTCCTGGCGTTTGTCCCCCCGTGAAGTGCGTACAGGGGCGATCCGCAGGTATAGGCAACCTGTTCTACATAATACAGACGCGCGGCCTCCCGGTAGTCGATCCATTCTACGGGCATGCCGGAGACGTCGGTTCTCAGTACCTGCTGAATCAGCTCGTACATGGCCGTTGACGACCCCCCGGTCGGGAATCCGTGCGGCAATGTACCTGTTTTGGCCCCGGACATGCAAACGACGATGGCGACATGATTTAATCGGTCGCAAAAATCCGCTACCATGATCGGGCGTCGTCGCAAGGTGATGTTCCGGTGTCATCGATCATGTCATCACATCGATGTCTCCAGCCAGCATCTTGCGCGGGTTTCGCATTGGCGCCCTTCCTTGTTACGCCCGATCCGGTCCGCCCCACGGGACCACTCGACACGGGCGTGGCGCCGGGCGGTGGCGCGACCCGATCATCCCGTTGTTTGATTGAACTGGCCCCGGTTCGGGCTTCTGGAGACAAGTATGCCGATCAAGCTGGGCATTCCCAGGGAAAAAAGAGAAGGCGAGCGCAGGGTCGCGCTTGACCCCGCAACGGCGGGGCGGTTGCAGACACTCGGTGTCGACATCCTGGTCGAACGGGGGGCCGGGGACCCGGCGCATATCCCCGACGATTCCTATTCAGGCGTAACCGTGGTGCCGGACGCGAAGGCGCTCTATGCCGAGGCGGACCTGGTGTTCAAGGTTCAGCCTCCGGAAACGGATGAAATCCGGCTGATGCGCAAGGGAACGGTCGTTGCGGGGTTCATGCTGGCACACCAGAATCCGGAAATGGTGTCTGCCATGGTCGATGGCGGCATCACCAGTTTCGCGATAGAACTTGTACCACGGATTTCCCGCGCCCAGTCGATGGATGTGTTGTCCTCCCAGGCTGCGGTAGCCGGATACAAGGCGGCAATCATGGGCGCCGATCTCTGTCCGCGTTTCTTTCCCATGCTGACCACCGCTGCCGGTACGATACGGCCCGCGAAGGTGCTCGTGATTGGTGCGGGTGTCGCGGGATTGCAGGCCATCGCGACCGCACGTCGACTTGGCGCCATGGTGGACGCGTACGACGTTCGCGCGGAGACGCGCGAGCAGATCGAGTCACTGGGTGCAAAGTTCGTGGACATCGACGTCAAGGCCGAGGGTGAGGGTGGTTATGCCCGCGACCTGACCGAGGAGGAACGGCAGCTGCAGCAGGACAAGATGGCGGAGTTTATCGGCAAGTCGGACGTGGTGATCTCTACGGCGGCCGTGCCCGGGCGACCTGCCCCGAAGATCATTTCGCGATCCATGGTGGACGGTATGAGGCCGGGCGCGGTGATCATCGACCTGGCGGCCGAGAGCGGGGGAAATTGCGACGTGACACGGCCGGGAGAGACGGTCGATCACGCGGGTATCACGGTACACGGTCCCCTGAACGTGCCCAGTCAGGTGGCATTTCACGCCTCCGAGATGTATGCAAAGAACCTGTTCAACTTCGTCCATCCCATGATCCACGAGGGTGATTGGAAACCCGACTGGGAGGACGAGGTCATCGCCGCCACTGTCCTGACGCACGATGGTGAAGTGCGCCACGGTCCGACGCGGAAACTGATCGAAGGAGGCGGGAAATGATCGAGGGTTTCGTCGCGCTGTATATCTTCATGCTCGCCGCGTTCACCGGATATGAGGTGATCGCCAAGGTGCCGGTCATCCTGCACACGCCGCTGATGTCGGGGTCCAATTTCGTCCACGGTATCGTGGTGGTCGGCGCCATGGTTGCGCTGGGGCACGCGGAGACGCCGACCGAGCAGATCCTCGGTGTGGTCGCCGTGTTTCTCGGCGCCGGCAACGCCGTCGGGGGATACGTGGTCACCGAGCGCATGCTCGAGATGTTCAAATCCAGCAAGGGGGGCAAGTAAATGAATCTTCTGATTCAGTCCTCCTATTTTGTCGCTGCGGTGCTTTTCATCCTTGGTCTCAAGCGGATGAGCTCGCCGGGGAAGGCGCGCGACGGCATCGTGTGGGCGGGTGGCGGCATGTTGCTGGCCACGGTGGTGACCTTCTTCGAGCCGGGTCTGCACAACTACAAATTGATGATCGCCGCCATTGCCGCAGGGTCAGTGTTGGCGTGGTGGTGGGCGAAGACGGTCGAGATGACCGATATGCCGCAGATGATCGCCATCTACAACGGGATGGGGGGCGGATCCGCGGCGGCCATTGCCGCGGTGGAACTCGTCAAGGCCGGGGGCGGGAGTATTACGCTGCCCCTGACGGTCAAGGCGCTGGCGGTACTCGGCGCGCTGATCGGAACCGTCGCGTTCTCGGGTTCGGTGATCGCATTCGCCAAGTTGCAGGGGCTGATCAGGAAGACCGTACGCTTCGGTGGCCAGCAGATGTTCAACATCCTGGTTCTGGTCGCGGCGGCAGGGGCCGGGTTGTATCTGTTGTACGACGCGGCCGCGCCGTCATGGCTCCTGCTGGTGTTTTTCGGACTGGCGTTCGCCTTTGGCATCTTCATGACGCTTCCCATCGGTGGCGCCGACATGCCGGTCGTGATCTCGCTCTACAACGCGTTGACCGGCCTGGCGGTCGGGTTCGAGGGTTTTGTCCTGGGCAATCCTGCGATGATGATCGCGGGAATCGTGGTCGGGGCCTCGGGTACGCTGCTGACACAGCTGATGGCGCGCGCCATGAACCGCCCCCTGACCAACGTGCTATTCAGTCAGTTCGGTGCGGCGGCCGAAGGGACACAGCTCGAGGTTACCGGCAATCTAAAGCCGATCGAGGCGCCGGACGCCGCGATCATGATGGCTTATTCGGACAACGTGCTTGTCATTCCGGGTTACGGGATGGCCGTGGCACAGGCCCAGCACAAGATCTGGGAATTGACCGAGTTGCTGCAGGAGCGGGGCGTGACGGTGAAGTTCGCGATCCATCCCGTCGCCGGAAGGATGCCCGGTCACATGAACGTGCTGCTGGCCGAGGCCGGTGTGCCGTACGACCTGATTTATGACCTCGACGAGATCAACAACGAATTCTCCAATGCGGACGTTGCGCTTGTCATCGGGGCGAACGACGTGGTCAATCCCGTGGCGCGGTCGGACAAGACCAGCCCGATCTACGGTATGCCGATCCTGAATGCCGATCAGGCAAAGAATATCATCGTCATCAAGCGTGGACAGGGTGCGGGATTCTCGGGTGTGGAAAACCACTTGTTCTATGCGGACAACACCCGAATGCTTTACGGTGATGGTCAGAAAATGGCTGCGGCGCTGATCAGTGGTGTCAAGTCGCTGGGGTAGCGAAGACCAGCGATGTCGGGCTTCGGGCTGGTGAACCCGGCCGAGAAGCCCCACCGGGGCCGGGAAGGCAGCGTATTTTCAATGCTTACCGGTGGAGACTGGACAAAAACGATCACGACGCCAACGCCTCGGCGTGATCGTTTTGCCTCCGTTCAACGTGATGTGGCCCCGCCTCCCAGGTCCCTGGCGCGTCCTACCGCCGCGCTTGACCTCGCGATGAGCATTTCCCCGTAGTCGCCGGAAACCATTTCGCCAATGCCAATCGATACGGTGAATTTTGGCAGCGGATCGCTGTTTCGTGCCGGGTCGCAGATCCGGTTCGCTGCCGAATGCAGCCGATGTGCGACCCGTTCCGCCTCGTTGGCGTCTGCGCCGGGGAGGACCGCCATGATCTCGGCGCCCTCGCGCCGGGCTGCCATGTCCAGCGTACGCAACTCGATCTGGATGGCCGTTGCCAGTTCCCTGAGGGCCTGGTCCGCCATGGAGTGTCCCCATGCCGCGTTGTACCCGCCGAAATCGTCCACCGTGACGGCGATCAGTGACAGAGGGCGGTTGCATACCACGCAACGCGACATCTCGAAGGGCAGGGTCTCGTTCAGCCAGCGCTGGTTGTACAGGTCCGTCAGCGGGTCGGCATACGCCTCGCGCCGGTACTTTTCCTGCATTTGACGGGAATAGAAGACCACGTTGGTGACGTTGAGCAGGCGTTTGGCGAACAGCTCCAGCAGTTGCCTGGCGAAAGATGGGTCGCGCTCGATGAGCCCCCAGAACGCCTCGCGTGGAATCTCCAGCAGGAGGGCCCGTGTCTCCGCCTTGACGATCGCGCTGGTGGGTTGGTCGCCGATAATGGACATTTCGCCCACCGTTTCGCCTTCCCGCAGTATGGCCAGCGCGGCATCATCCTCCTGCAGGTGTATCGAAAGTCGGCCTTCGAGTATGACGTAGATACGGTCATTGGCGACGCCGCGCTGCAGAATGATCTCGCCGGCCTCTGCCTCTCGTTTCGTGCAACGGGTCAGCAATTCACCGTTTCGCTCAACATCCAGCCTGCCAAAAAGGCTGAGACGCGTCAGCGAGGCGATATCTATCTCGCCCCGGTCCTCCATGTCGGGTCGTGCCGCCTGTTCGTAGTTGTTGGGCATGTCGCTGCGATACTACTATGAATATCCTGCGTGTGCGAAGTCAGGGGCCGAACCGGAAGCGGGATTGTCGTATCCGATCCACATATTGTGGCCAAAAGGCCCTGGACCCTCGGGGCAGAAAGCGGTTGTGCACCCAATCCGGTAGTTGCTTGTTTAACAATTCCTGAAAAATGGTTGTGTCAAGTTTTTTGCTGTCCCGGACAGAGAGTTTATGCACATCAGTTTTCCATAATGTTCGGATGGAGTCCCGTGCCCTGTGCGATGCGCGCGCCTCAGCGGGTACGCATGTAAGTTATTGAATTTTAATTAATAATATAATTGAGTATTTTTTGCTCACTTGGTGGGAAGCGCGGTAAATACGCGGGCAGGTCCGTTACGCTACAAATTGCGCACAGAGTTATCCACAGAAATTGTGGATAACTGTACTTTTTGTGACCTGATTGTGACTTAGTGATCCAAGCAAGAAATGACTTGAGGTTTATCGCGCAAGCTGGATTCGCAACATGCCCCCGACCATCTACTATCACGTGGCCCTGCCCGTGCCGCTTCGCGACAATTTCGACTACCTGGGACCATCCGGCCTGGACGGTATCCGGCTGTCCGAGGGGGTGAGAGTGAAAGTCCCGCTTGGCCGTCGAATCCTCGTCGGGATGGTTGTCGGGACCAGTGTGACCACGCCCGTCCCCGACTCGCGTCTCAAGGCGATCCGGGAGGTGCTGGACGATGCGCCCCTGCTTCCCCCCCCCATTCTGGCACTGTTGCGGTGGGCGGCCCGCTACTATCGTCATCCATACGGTGAAGTCATCCGGGCTGCCATTCCGGCACGACTGAGAAGCGGATTGAGCGTCGACGGGGTGACTCACTCACATTGGTATGCTTCGGTCGGGGAGATGCCTTCCCAGCTTTCCAAACGCGCCCCCCGTCAGGCAGCGGTTCTGGGGACCCTTCTGGACCATATGGACACAGGGACGCCGGCGGAGGTGTTAAATGCGGAACATGAAAGATGGCGCGATGCGATGCGTGCCCTTGTCGAAAAGGGCCTGGCCGAGCGCCGCGAACAGCCGTGCCCGGGTCCGCCTGTCGAAGGCCCCGACAAGCCCCATGGCTCGATGCAGGTGTCCCTTAACCCTGGCCAGACCGAGGCGTCGGGTGTTATCCGGCAGGCGATGGGACGCTTTGCGCCGGTGTTGCTCGACGGGGTTACCGGCAGTGGAAAGACCGAGGTCTACCTGTCCGCGATCGAGGGTGTCCTCGCTTCCGGGCGCCAGGCACTGGTCCTCGTACCCGAGATCGGTTTGACGCCACAACTCGTTGACAGGTTCTCCACCCGCCTGCGTGTGCCACTGGCAGTCATGCATTCCGGGTTGAGCGACACCGAACGGCATTGCGCCTGGCGGATGGCGGGAACCGGACGGGCCCGGGTCGTTATCGGTACCAGATCAGCCGTTTTTACGCCCCTTCCGCAACCGGGAATCCTCATTGTCGACGAGGAACACGATCCTTCATTCAAACAGCAGGACGGGTTCAGGTACAACGCCAGGGACCTCGCGGTCTACCGCGCCAAGCTGGAGGGTATCCCGGTGGTGCTGGGCTCGGCGACCCCCTCACTTGAATCCCTGGCCAATGTTACCCGCGGCAAATACACTTCTGTCGCACTGCCGGAGCGGGCGGGGCCTGCACGTCCGCCCAGCGTGTCGATCATAGACCTCCGGCGCCACAGGACGACCGATGGCGTCTCGGGGCCGTTGCGGGAACGCATCGCGGCACATCTGGAACGGGGTGGGCAGGTCCTGCTATTCCTCAATCGTCGCGGGTTCGCGCCTGCGTTACTGTGCAACGACTGTGGTTGGGCTGCGCCGTGTTCGCGCTGCGATTCACTCCTGACGCTGCATGCCGGTCAGGCGAGCATGCGCTGTCATCATTGCGGGGCACAGCGCAGCGTTCCCGATCGCTGCGAGGCCTGTGGCGGGTCCGACCTGCTACCGGTAGGTCAGGGGACGGAGCGGGTCGAACGGGCGCTTCGTGAGTGGTTTCCGCAGGTCCCGCTGGTCCGCATCGACCGCGACACCACGCGTCGAAAGGGGGCCCTCGAAGGTCACATCCGCGCAATCAGGTCCGGGAGGCACCGCATCCTGATCGGAACGCAGATGCTCTCCAAGGGGCATGACTTTCCGCAAGTCACGTTGACCGGGATACTCAGCCTGGACAATGGTCTCTACGCGACGGACTTCAGGGCCTCCGAGCGCCTGGCCCAACTCATCGTGCAGGTGGCGGGTCGCGCGGGTCGCGCCGACAGGCCGGGAGAGGTCTGCCTTCAGACACACCTGCCGGATCATCCCCTGATACAGTCGTTGATTCATCGAGGCTATCAGGGCTTCGCGCAAACCGCGCTCGCGGAACGTCGTGCGGCGGGCATGCCGCCATTCAGCCACATGGCGCTGCTCCGGGCCGAGGCGACAGCCCGGGACGAACCCATGCGCTTGCTGGAAACGGTTCGCGGCAAGGTAGTGGTTGCAGATGCATCCAAGGCGGTGCAGTTTGGTCCCGCACCGGCACCCATGGAACGCCGGGCGGGCCGTTTTCGTGCCCAACTGATGGCCATTGCACCACGGCGCCAGGAACTCGACCCCGTGGTCGACCAGTGGCTTGGGGAACTGAGGGAGAACGGGAGGGGGCGAAGCGTACGTTGGTCGCTGGACATCGACCCTGCGGACGTGCTGTAGGAGATGGCATGGCCGGAACTCCGGAGCGAATGTGCCCCGTAAATCCAGCGCAGACGCCTGTTCGAGGCTTACGAAGCGCGATCAGGTCCCGTACCCGGTGAATCCGCGTTTTTGGTCTGCGAAATAGCCTTATTATTGCGTGCCAACTTGACCGGGGCGTCGGTGCGCTGTCGTATATAGGGGCGGGACTTGCGCATCGAGGATTTGCGGGCCACGCGTACTTGCCGGGTCCCGGCTTACCCAGAATCAAATTCCAGCCTGACGTGAATGCGCCGGGCACTGCCGGAAGACGGATCTCCGCTATCCGCGTTGGCCCCGGTTACCCGGGGGGCTTGCCAAGGGCGGGAGTGCGGGTAGAAACACAGGTAATTCCATTGAAAGACGAAATCGGTACGGGTATTGAAGGCGCGTTGCGGGAACTCCGGGCCAGGGGTCTTGTGCCGGAGGACGTCACGGTGTCCGTACAGGTGACACGTACGCGCGACCGTTCGCACGGCGATTTCACCAGCAACATCGCGATGATGCTGGCCGGTAGATGTGGGAAGAGACCCCGCGACCTCGCGCAGGCAATCATCGACGTGCTGCCTCGAAGCAATCACATAAGCCGGGTCGACATCGCGGGTCCCGGTTTCATCAATTTTCATCTGCGTGAAGGGGCGAACCTGGAGGTCATCAACGACATCCTGGCAAACGGGTCGGCATATGGCCGAAGCAGCGAAGGTCTTGGGCGGGCCGTTCAGGTCGAGTTTGTATCGGCCAACCCGACGGGTCCGCTACACGTGGGTCACGGTCGGGGGGCTGCCTATGGCGCGACGGTGGCGAATCTGCTCGAGGCCATCGGCGCCACCGTGCACCGCGAGTACTACGTAAACGATGCGGGACGTCAGATGGACATTCTCAGCACCTCCGTCTGGTTGCGTTATCTTGAACTGACGGGTGAAGAGCTGGCGTTTCCGTCGAACGGATACCAGGGCGACTACGTCTGGGACATCGCGGCCACGCTTCACAGGGACCACGGTGAGGCTTACCGCCAGTCCGCGAATGAATTGTTCGCCGGGCTCCCTCCGGACGCCCCGCAAGGAGACAAGGAGGCGCACATCGACGCCCTGATCTCGGCTTCCCGGACAACGCTGGGTGACAACCGCTACCGGTTCGTATTCGAACTGGCCCTGAATACCATTCTCGATGACATTCGTGATGACCTCGAGCGATTCGGTGTGGTCTACGACACCTGGTATTCGGAAAAGAGCCTGGTGGATCGCGGCCTGGTCAACAAGGCCGTGGAGCGCTTGCGCGAAGCGGGACACCTCTACGAGCAGGACGGTGCGATGTGGTTCGATTCGTCGTCCTTCGGTGACGAAAAGGACCGGGTCGTGGTCCGGGAGAATGGACAGCACACCTATTTCGCTTCGGACATCGCCTACCACATGGACAAGATTGAGCGGGGATACGATTCCGTGATCGACGTCTGGGGGGCGGACCATCACGGCTACGTGCCGCGGGTTCGGGCCGCCCTGGAGGCCCTGGGCGACGACGCGGGAAAACTGCAGGTATTGCTGGTACAGTTCGCGAATCTGTACCGTGGCGGGGAGAAGGTGCAGATGTCGACGCGCTCGGGTGAGTTCGTCACGTTGCGGCAGTTGCGAAAGGAAGTGGGACGTGACGCGGCCCGCTTCTTCTACGTGATGAGAAAGTGCGAGCAGCATCTGGATTTCGATCTCGACCTGGCAACCTCGCAGTCTGCCGACAATCCGGTCTATTACATACAGTACGCACATGCGAGGGTCTGCAGCGTGATGCGCCAACTCGAGGAAAAGGGTCTTCGGTACGACCCGCACGAGGCCCGGCTCGATCTGCTCGGCGAGGAACACGAGAAAGCGGTCATGGACCAACTTGCGCGCTACCCCGAGGTCGTGCATGCCGCGGCATCGGGACTCGAACCGCATCTGCTGGCGAATTTTCTGCGGGAGCTGGCCACCCGGTTTCACATCTATTACAACGCACATCAGTTTCTGGTGGATGACGGGGCCTTGCGTGCGGCGCGACTGAACCTGATTCGGGCGGTGCGACAGGTGATCGTCAATGGCCTGGACATACTGGGTGTGTCCGCACCGGAATCCATGTAGGTCGCGTCATGTCCCGAGACGGAAAACGCTCGAGCCGGGCGGATACGGGAGGTACACCACCCTGGGTGTGGATGCTGACCGGATTCGTGCTCGGCATCGTGCTCTCCCTGGCGGTCTACCTGAAGGGCGGCGGGAGAATGGAGCCGGGTGTCGGAACGGAACGCGTGTCAACGGACGGCGAAACCGATGGGGCCGATGGACGTGAATCCTGGGTATCGAGCCTGCTCGGCATGTTTCGAAATCCGGGGTCCCCGGCGACGGAACGGATGGAACCGGGATCGACCGATCGGGATCGGGACACATCCGCCGGGAAACAGCGGGACTTCGAGTTCTACACGTTGCTGCCGGACCTCGAGGTCGCTATACCGGACGAGAGTGAGAGGCCGGCCCGCCGTGATCCAGGCAAGCTGCATCAAACAGAGGTGGACTCTCGAGTGGCCCCCAGTCCGGACGCCGCGGGGCGATACATGCTGCAGGCCGGGTCTTTCCAGAAATTTTCGCAGGCCGACAGCCTCAGGGCCCGCCTTGCGCTGATCGGGGTCGAAGCCAGCATCCAGGACGTGGAGGTGGGAAAGACGATTTTTCATCGCGTGCGCGTCGGGCCGTATCGCGAGTATTCGGATGCTGCGCAGATTCAGGAAATACTGAAGCGGAACAAAGTGGAATCCCTGCTGATGAAATCAGGGGGATAGGTGTCTCGGGCACTGGCCCAACCCGGGAGAGGTATGCGAGCGGGAAACGCGGCCCCGCCATCGGCTGGCGGGGCCGCGGGAGTCAATCTGGATCAGCTAACTGGAGAAGGTTACCAGCGCTCTTGTCGACGGGGTTTGTCGTTCTTGGGACGAGCCTGATTGACTTTCAGGTTCCTGCCCTTGAACGCCGTGCCGTCCAGCTGCTTGATGGCTTCTTCGGCCTCTGACTGCACATCCATCTCCACAAAACCGAATCCCTTTGAGCGTCCGGTGTCGCGATCGGATATGATTTTGACGGATGAAACATCTCCAAACTGGAGAAACGCCTCCCTCAACTCATCCTCTGTCAGTTGGTATGGAAGGTTTCCTACATAAATATTGGTCATCGAATACATGCTCTCTGCGCCGTTTTGCAAGAGAAATCAGGACTCAATCAACGGCACTGGAATCGAGAGCTGATGGACACCCGCGTCTCGTGCAGGTTCCGGGCAGGAATTATGCCCTATTGCGAGCCTTCGTAACCATTTTTTTGCAGTCCTGAGGCCTCAGGAAGCGTTGGCGGTGTGATCCCGACGTGAGGCGGTACAGGCTTGAACAAGGGAAAAGCCTGATACGCTGCTCCTCCTGATGTGGCATATCCATACCGGTGTGACAGGCGGTTGCCCGACAATGGACGCCGCTCCCCCTCTGTGGAAATGATATGAACGGTCACCTGCTGGATCTGCCCTTTATTCCCATCCTGATTGCCGCGGCATTTTTCTGCGGACTGGCCGTCAAGCAGGTCGGGCTGCCGCCGATGGTTGGATTTCTTGCCGCCGGTTTCATCCTGCACCTGTTCGGCGTCGAGACCAGCGACGGTCTGGAGACCGTTGCAAATTTCGGTGTCACGCTGTTGCTGTTCAGCATCGGACTCAAGCTGAAGATCAGGAATCTCCTCAGACCCGAGATCTGGGCGGTCACGACCCTGCACATGGGAATCACTGTCATCGTCCTGGGGGTGGCCATCGTCGCGCTCGGCATGGCGGGCTGGTCCGCGGTGGCCGGGCTGGATCTGCCGCTCGCCCTGCTGCTGGGATTCGCGCTGAGTTTTTCCAGTACGGTGTTTGCGGTCAAGGTCCTGGAGGAGAAGGGAGAAAACGGGTCGCTGCACGGGCGTATCGCCATCGGGATACTGGTCACGCAGGATCTGTTGGCCGTCATCTTTATAGCACTTTCCTCGGGCAAGATGCCGTCGCCCTGGGCCCTCACCCTGTTCGGGCTCATCCTGCTCCGACCCCTGCTGTTCCGACTGATGGACCGTGCGGGACACGGGGAACTGTTCATTCTTCTCGGCTGGCTGCTTCCCATCGCCGCCTCCGGCCTGTTTGAGCTCGTGGGCCTCAAGGCGGATCTCGGTGCCCTGTTGCTCGGCGCGATGCTGGCCGGCCATCCAAAGTCCGCAGAGCTGTCCAGCGCGTTGCTGGGGTTCAAGGACCTGTTTCTGGTCGCCTTCTTCCTGACCATCGGACTCGCCGGGACGCCGACACCGGGCCAGGTCGGTGTGGCGCTGGTTTTCGTGCTCGTCGTGCCTCTCAAGGTGGCGCTTTTTTTCATGTTGATGACCCGCTTCGGGCTGCGCGCCAGGACAGCCGCGCTGGGTTCCCTCAGCCTTGCCAATTACAGTGAGTTCGGGTTGATCGTGGGTGGCATCAGTGTCTCGAACGGTTGGCTGGGCCAGGAGTGGCTGGCGACCCTGGCGGTAGCCGTCTCACTGACATTCGTGCTGGCGTCACCGCTGAATACATTCGGGCACGACCTGTTTGCGCGATACCGGGAGTTTCTCAAGCGGTTCGAGGGCAAGGTTCGCCTTCCCGGAGACGGTCCGATCGACTCGGGCGATGCACGGATCGCGATTATCGGCATGGGGCGCGTCGGTCAGGGGGCGTATGACTACCTGAATACGGTGCACGGCAATGTGGTGATCGGCATGGACCACGATCCGGAGGTCGTCTCGGCGAATGTTGCGGCCGGGCGCAATGTGGTATTCGGCGATGCCACGGATTCGGATTTCGAGGACCGGGCGGTAATGGAGAGCAGCGTCAGGATCGTAATGCTGGCCATGAGCGATCACGCGGCCAACATGATCGTCGCCGAACTCATGCGCGAGTGGGGAAATAAGGACCGTCTGATCGCGGCGTCAGCCCGCCATCCCGACCAGGAGCAGGAGCTGAAAGAGCTGGGCGTTGACCTTGTGTTCAATTTCTATGAAGACGCCGGTTCGGGTTTTGCGCGCCGGGCGGACGAACTGCTGACCACCAGCCCCTAACAAGGGCTCGGGGCGCCGGACTAGTCCCCGTTGCGGAAAAGGCATGCCACTCGCAGTCCCGGCCGGTTGTCCTCCAGCGACAGGTCGACGCCGTGGATCTTTGCGACGGCCGCGACCAGACTCAGCCCCAGGCCGTTTCCGGCCGTTGTTCTGCTCTGCTCACATCGGTAAAAACGCCTGAACACCATTGCCCGTTCCGCGTCGGGGATACCCGGACCGTTGTCGCTGACCACGAGCCGTGCGCCGTGCTTATCGCCGATCAGGCCGACCTCGATGCACCCTCCCGACGGCGTGTACTTGATGGCGTTGTCGAGCAGGTTGGCGATCGCCTGGAACAGCAGGTCCCTGTCGCCCCTGACCCGACTGCCCGGGTCGGTCTCCACCTCCAGGTGCTGGCCCTTGTCCTCGCACAGGGGTTCGTACAACTCGACGACGTCGGTTACCAGCCCGGCCAGATCGAGCTCGGTGAAATTTCCGCGTCGCACCGAGGATTCGACCCTCGCGATACGCATCAGCGCATTGAACGTGGACAGGATTCCGTCGGCCTCGGCGAGGGCCTGCTCAACCTGCACCCGCCAGTCCGCATTGTCCGGGGGAACCGCGAGCAGGTCCTGCAAATTGTTTCGCAAACGCGCGAGCGGCGTTCGCAGATCGTGGGAGATATTGTCCGAGACCCGGGCGACGTCGTCCATCAGCGTCTGGATCTGGCCCAGCATGGCGTTCAGGTTGCCGGCGAGCATATCGAAATCGTCGCCGGTACCGCGCGTCGGGATTCGCCTGGAAAGGTCCCCGCCTATGATCTCCCGGCTTGTCGCGTTGATCGTTTCCAGACGGCGGATCGTGCCGCGGCTTATCATGGCCCCGCCGGCCGCCGCCAGAATGACCGTGACCAGAAGACCCCATATCAGGACGCGGAGGATGGTGCGTCTGGTGTCTTCCAGGTCGTGAATGTCACGCCCCACCAGCAGCCTGAAACCGCCTCTCAGGCGAAAAGTTCTGGCGCGGGCGCGGTGTGTCTCCCCGGCCTCCTCGCCCCCGCCCCCCAGCAGGAAGTCGAGCCAGCCCGCTTCGTTCTCATCGACATCGGGCCAGCGGTCCAGGTTGCCTGCCAGCGGTTTGTACGCTGATGTCACCAGCAGGTAGACCGACAGTCCCCCTGGCCGGCGCGAGACGCGTTCATTGATCGTGGCGAGAAGGCCCGGCAGTCCGTCCAGATCGTAGCGTTCTGCCAGTCCCGCAATCTCCGCCTCGATGGTCGCGTCGGTCTGATCGGTCATGTAGGCGGACGTTGACCAGTAGATGAAACCGAGCAGGATCAGTACCGAGGTGCTGAACAGGAGCATGTAGACCAGCGCCAGCCGGAATGCGGAGCTGCGTAGCAACCTCGCGTTCAAGGGGGAGGGGCCTTCAGGCAGTAACCCGCGCCGCGTACCGTATGCAGCAGCGGTGCGCCGAATCCCTTGTCGATCTTGCCGCGCAGTCGACTGACATGGACATCGATGACGTTGGTCTGGGGATCGAAGTGATAGTCCCAGACGTTTTCCAGCAGCATGGAGCGGGTGACCACTCTTCCGGCGTTGCGCATCAGGTATTCGAGAAGCCGAAACTCTCGGGGTTGCAGATTGATTTCGCGTCCCGCGCGGGAAACCGAGTGCGCCAGCCTGTCGAGTTCCAGGTCTGCGACGTGGAGACGGGTCTGCTCCTGGCGCGAATCGGCGCGGCGCGCGAGTACTTCCAGCCTGGCCAGCAACTCGGGAAGGGCAAACGGCTTGACGAGGTAGTCGTCACCGCCGGAACGCAGCCCGTGGACACGATCGTCGACCTCGCCCAATGCGCTCAGTATGAGTACCGGGGTCGACCGCTTCGCTTGGCGCAGTTCCCGAATGATTGCCAGCCCGTCGCGACCCGGCAGCATCCGGTCCATTACGATGCAGTGAAAATCGTTCGTGAGCGCCAGACGCAGGCCCTCGTCGCCATCTCCCGTATGGACCTCGCTGTGGCCGCTTTCCACCAGGCCCCTGGCGATATATCGTGCCGTTCTGGTGTCGTCCTCGACAATAAGAACGTGCATCAGTGTTTCCCACCCGGTCCGGAACCGGCCCCGCAGAACCTGTCACCCGGACAATCCGGTCGCTCGGTGAATTTCATTCGGTGTCCGCCTGCGGACCGTTTTTGGTCTGTGTCGTCGACCGAACTCACGGATGGCATTTCCGCGTTAAGGCGATTGCCGGAAAATGACATACCAGATTGCGTTGGGTGAACTGCGATGAGCAGTGAACGGCTTGGGCAGGAAGCCCAAGACCGGTGCCCAAGCAGAGCAGGGACAGCGCAGCGCCGGGATCGTTCGTCTTCAAGGCGCGACAACAGGCGCATCGTCGAACGATGTCACGGTTGTCGCAACACAGAGGACGGACGAAAAGACAAGCAGGATGGTATGTCAATTGACAGAAATCGCCTAAGATACTTCCTTCGACATGGCGCTTCGAATGACCGGCTCCAGGTCTTCAGCCAGTATGTCATCCCTGTCACGAATATTGATGCAGCCCTTTCCCGTCTTGATGCCCGGGTGGGCGCGCCTGAATTCCTCGAGGTGCTCCGCCGAGCAGGTATACAGTGAAACGTAGTGTTTCTGATTGGCAATCGCTACCCATCCCCCGTTCCATTCGAAGGTTGGCATCCGGTATTTCATCGAAATCCTGGCTTCGGGATACAGCCGTTCGATCAGTGCGCGTATCTCCCTCAGTCGACGTGCGCGAGGCTCGGGCTGGTCCCTGAGATAGTCTTCTACCCTGGATTCCCGCATGAATCAGTTCTCCTCGAATGCCAGGGCCGCTTTCGCATGGGCATATTCGCATCGACGCAGGAACGTACGGAAGGGCCGGCCTGGATGCCGACCCTTCCCGCGCCTGCGGCGCTTGCCCCGATGGGGGCATTTCTCAACTGCTGATAGCTGCAATCGGCTGTTCGCTACGTGACGTCGATCCTCTGCCGCTCGGCCTTGTGCGCCTTGGGGATGTGGACCTCGAGCATTCCGTCTGCGAACTTCGCCTCCACACCTTGCGTATCCACCGCCTCGGGCAGATACACGCCACGGCTGAATTCACCGTAGGCGATTTCGGAGCGGTAGAACTCGCCTTCCTTTTCCTCTTTCTTCTCGTCCTTGCGTGTACCCGTCAGCGTCAGCGTCTGTCCGCTGAGGGTTACGTCGAGATTCTTGCGGTCGATTCCAGGCAATTCCGCACGAACGAGGAACTCGTCCTCACGATCGATCACATCGACCCTGGGTGCGGTGAAATCAAATTCCCTGGATGGCCGCAGCCACTCGGGCAGCGTCTCGTGGAATGGACGAAGCCAGCCGCGATGCAGCATCGTGTCGAAAACCCGATCCATCTCGCTGATCAGCGAGGGATCACGCGTACGGTCTTCCGTACGCTCTACGTCTTTGCGTGTCTCTGTCATGGCATCCCTCCTTTTTCACCTCTCCTACTCTATACATAGGCCCGATTGCTGAAATTTTCAAGGGCCAGGATCGAAAATAAATATTATAAAAAACAAAGTGTTAATATATTCTGGTTGATTATTGTCCGGCATTGGGGAACGCGAACGTTTTCAGGCGAAATCGACCGTCCGGCCAGACGGCTGATCGCAAGTCCCGCGCCGCCACCAGACCAGTTTTGTCGCGTAGCCCGTCGCTGGATTCGCGGGTTCGAAAAGCTGGTGCTTCCACCGCCCTGATTTCGCTCAAATTTCTTTCCTGAACCCGCACGTTCAGATCCGGAAGACCTGGGAGCCTGTCCGAGAATGGAAGTTCTACTGCGGAAAAGCCTCGCTGGCCGGATTTCACGTTCGTTCTCGTCAAATAGAGACGACTATTCTCCTCAAACGAACATGAAATCCACCTCATCGACGCTTCCCCTCGCGACGAACCCCATTCTCGGACAGGCTCCTAGTCGTCGCCGGGTTTGTCGCAACACGAAACCCGGCGCGACGCCGAAAGTTTGTTGCTATTCTTACGGGCTCCACCGGGGGTGTCACCAATAAACCGAACAAGGGGGTACGGCGATGAATCACGGATTCAATCTCATTCGGGGGTCGGGATTTCTGCTTCTCGTCCTGTTTTCCTTCACGGCAATGGCTACAGAGGCCTACAAACCGTTTGTACAGGCGGCCCCGGCGGGGGAATCGGTCGCGGAGGCTTCCGCGAACGTACTGGAAAAACTGAAGGGTGCGGGACTCGAGGTCGTGGGACAGTACGACCCCTACGGGGACGGTACCGTCACCATTATCGGTGTGTCCTCGGAGGGATTGAAAAAGGCGGCGGCAGGCGCCGAGTACGGCGGTTTCGGTGGCGTGATGCGCGTGGCGGTCACTGACAACAACGGAAACATCGAGGTCAGCTACACCAACCCGCCGTACATTGGGTATGCCTATTCGATTGGGAGTCTCGAAGAAGTATCGAAGAAACTCCGCGATACCCTGGGTGGCGGTGATTCCTTCGGGGCAGAGGGGTTGCAAGAGAAGAAGTTGGCCAAATACCACTACATGATGCTGATGCCCTACTTCAAGGACCGCGAGATCATCGGCAAGTTTGATTCTCACGCGGCCGCCGTTGCCGCGCTGGAAAAGGCGCTCGAGTCACCGAAGTCCGACATGAGACAGGTATGGAAGGTCGATTTGGGCAATGAGCAGACCGTGTTCGGCGTGCAACTCCACGGGGGCAAGTGGAAAGGTGAAATCCGGAATATCATGGGAAAGATCGATCTCGCCACACCGAAATCGACGGCCGCGTTGCCCTGGGAACTACTGGTCGCCGGCAAGCAGGTAGTGTATCTACCCGGGCGTTACCGGATCGCGTTGATGTTTCCGGATCTCTCGATGGGACAGTTCATGGATATATCCGAGGTGCCCGACCGGATGGACGAAAGCGCGAAGTCGTTGATGAAATAGGCCAGTTCGGGTAGCTGTCGGGGCGTGCATCGAGTCCGCGCCCGGAATCCGGCCGAGTCACAGAGGCGGGGACTCGGAACATCGCTGCACCCCCTGGAAACGCATTAAGGCGATTTCTGTCAAATGACAAACCATCTTGCTTGTCTTTTCATCCGTCCTCTATGTTGCGACAACCGTTCCATAGATCGACGATGCGCCTGTTGTCGCGCCTTGATGACGACCGATCCCGGCGCTGCGCTGTCCCTGCTCTGCTTGGGCACCGGTCTTGGGCTTCCTGCCCAAGCCGTTCACTGCTCATCGCAGTTCACCCAACGCAATCTGGTATGTCATTTCCCGGCAATCGCCTAAGCACGTGATGTTTCGCAGGAGAATTTCAGTGCTCGGCCCAGCGCGGGACCATTCGCCACGCAGCCCGCAAGTCCCGGTCCAGGTGGCGGCATTCCGGTTCCATTCGTTCCACCAGGGACCAGAATGCCGGTGAGTGGTTCATCTGGCGCGTGTGGCACAATTCGTGGGTCAGTACGTAATGGACCAGATCGGACGGCAGGAACATCAGCTTGCAGTTGAGGCTGATGTTGCCGCCCGACGAGCAGCTGCCCCATCGGGTCTTCTGGTTTCGAATCGAGCATGCAGTGTAGCAAAGCCCGGATTTGCGGCTTGCACTGGCCAGCCTGTCGGGCAGGCAGGCCTTCGCCTTTGCATGCAACCAGCCACGCAGGGCGGTCCCTATCCTCTCGGTGTTTTTTTCGGGGCCCTCTACCAACAGGCGCTCGGGAAACGACTGCACCCTGAATCCGCGCGCCGTCGATTCCCGGTAGACCACTTCATAGATTTTCCCGATAGCCCGCAATGACACGGTGTCGGGCAGCGCTTCGAAAAACTCGGCGGGAAGGTGTCGGCGCTCCTTCTCCGCCCTCCCCTGCATTCGCCCGATCCACTCCCGGTGTGTTTCCAGGATGCCGGGAAGGAGACTTCGGTCGAAACCGCGGGGTACGACGATTTCCAGTCCCTCGCGTGCGGTGAGACGCAACTGCACCTTGCGGGCGCGCCGGCTCTCTCGAACACGCAGCGTGGCGGGCCCGCCGCGGTCTCTGACGTTTCCCGGCCCCAGGGCCCCGCGAGATCTTGATTTCAACTGTCGTGTGTCCCGATCGGATCTTCGTTCGTTAGGATTCATAATACCGGAGGGAGGCAGAAGGGTACGGATGCATCGGCCTCTCAGTCTCGCCGCGGGGTATCAGGAGGGGGCCCGGGTTGCGCCTCTTGGAAAGGGAACGGCCATTCCCGGCGAGGCGCGCCTTGCCATGCGCGCTGACGAGCTAACTGAACTCGCAATTATCACTTGGATAGAGCACTTGAGATTGAAACAATGGTCCCGACCCGAAGCGCTGGAGGGCCGGGTCACCGGGTGCATGGGATCCGACCAGCCTCGCCTGCACCGGGAATTGAAGAAACTTGGCACGCTCACCGGGGAAAAGGCGACAGCCGCTCGCGAGCGGATTGCACAAGAGATCGCGCGATCGTCAGGGCGC
This sequence comes from Pseudomonadota bacterium, assembly GCA_034722015.1. Taxonomy (GTDB): domain Bacteria; phylum Pseudomonadota; class Gammaproteobacteria; order JAJDOJ01; family JAJDOJ01; genus JAJDOJ01. The sequence continues at coordinate 4,753 of JAYENI010000206.1, read as the reverse complement.
CGCGCCGAGCGGGAAAGAAACCTCCCCCGGCCCGACTTTCCCGAGGAACTGCCGGTCAGCGGGAAACGGCCCGAGATCGCGCGGGCGATCAGGGAGAATCCTGTTGTGGTGGTCTGCGGGGAAACCGGGTCGGGAAAGACGACACAGCTCCCGAAGATTTGCCTGACGCTGGGTCGGGGCGTCGCCGGAATGATCGGCCATACGCAGCCGCGGAGGATCGCGGCACGCAGTGTTGCGCGACGTATTGCAGAGGAGCTGGGATCGGAGCCCGGAGCGCTGGTTGGCTACAAGGTCAGGTTCAACGACCGGACCCGCAAGGATGCGTACATCAAGCTCATGACCGACGGCATCCTGCTGGCGGAAATCCAGGGTGATCGCCTGTTGCGACAGTATGACACCCTGATCATCGACGAAGCGCACGAGCGCAGCCTGAACATCGATTTCCTGCTCGGCTATCTGAAGTCGATTCTGCCGAGGCGCCCGGACCTCAAGCTGATCATCACGTCCGCGACCATTGATCCCGCGAGCTTTTCCCGTCATTTCGGTGATGCCCCGATAATCGGGGTATCGGGGCGCACCTGGCCCGTCGAAATCCGCTACCGGCCCGTTTCCGAGTCCGACGAACGGAGTCTGCAGGGCGGGATCCTGGACGCCGTGGACGAACTGGACCGCCTCGGACGCGGTGACACACTTGTATTCCTTCCCGGTGAACGGCAGATCCGGGAGACTGCCGAGGCCCTGCGCAAGCATCACCCGAAAGGCGCAGAGATCCTGCCGCTCTACGCCCGCCTGTCGGCCGCGGAGCAGCAGCGCGTGTTCGACGGCCATCGGGCCATGCGGATCATCCTGGCGACCAACGTGGCGGAGACCTCATTGACAGTACCCGGGATTCGTTACGTCATCGACACCGGTACGGCGCGGGTCAGCCGGTACAGCGTTCGGGCCAAGGTGCAACGTTTGCCGATCGAACCCGTGTCACAGGCATCGGCCGACCAGCGCGCCGGCCGTTGCGGGCGGACCAGTCCGGGTGTGTGCGTGCGACTGTACGACGAGGAATCTTTTTCGTCGCGTCGGGAATTCACCGATCCCGAGATCCTCAGGACCAATCTGGCGGCCGTCATCCTGCGTATGCGCGACCAGCGCCTGGGCGACATCGAGGAATTCCCGTTTGTGGAGGCGCCCGACCGGCGCTTCGTCAACGACGGTTATCGCCTGCTCCAGGAACTCGGCGCCATGGATACGGAACGTCGTCTTACCGGATCGGGCCGGGAGCTGGCGCGGCTGCCGGTCGATCCGCGCCTCGGTCGGATGGTGCTGGCGGGGCGCGATCTCGGTTGCCTGAAGGAGATCCTCGTGATCGTCAGCGCACTGGCGGCGCAGGACCCCAGGGACAGGCCGCTGGACCGGCGCGAGGCGGCCGACGAGGCGCACGGCCAATTCAGCGACGGGCGTTCCGATTTCCTCGCCTTCGTGCGAATGTGGGACTTCTTTCACGAGCGGGCCAGGCATTTATCGAAGTCCCGGTTGAGGAAGCTCTGCGTTCAGAACTTCGTCTCATGGGTCAGACTCAGGGAATGGTGGGACCTTCATACCCAGCTCAGGTCCACGGTCCTCGACATGGGCATGCGCGAGAAACGGGAGGATGCCGATTACGGTACCCTGCATCGAGCCATCCTGACCGGCCTTCTCGATCACACCGGCATGCTGGACGAGGGGCGGGAATACCTCGGGGCGCGCGGCCGCCGGTTCCATATTTTTCCGGGTTCCCCGCTCGCCGTCCGTCCCCCGAAATGGGTGATGGCGGCGGAACTGGCGGAAACGCGCCGGGTCTACGCCAGGACAGTTGCGAAGATCGAACCGGAATGGGTCGAGCACGCCGCCGCGCACCTGGTCAAGCGAGAGTACCTGGAGCCACACTGGCAGCCCCGCCGCGTCGCGGTGGCCGCGTTCGAGCGCGTGACCCTGTATGGCCTGACCCTGGTTCCGCGCCGGCGGGTCAACTACGGTTCCATCGATCCTGTGGCCTCCAGGGAGATCTTTGTCCGCGAGGCGCTGGTGGCCGGGCGCTACCAGACCCGGGCGCGATTCTTCGAGCGCAATGCCCGGCTTGTCGCGGCGGTTCACGACAAGGAGGCGCGCTCCCGGCGACGCGACATCATGGTGGACGAGGAGGTGCTGTACCGGTTTTACGACCGGAGTCTGCCCGCCAACATAAATAACGGGAGGGCATTCGAGCGATGGTTGAAGGATCCGGAGAACGACAATCGCCTGGTCCTGACTCACGCCGACCTGATGCGCCACGATGCGGCCTTGGTGACCGCGGAGCGGTTCCCTGATTCACTGCAAGTCGCCGGCGCGTCCCTCTCGCTGGAGTACCGATTCGAGCCGGGTGACGAGCGTGATGGTGTGACGCTCGTCGTTCCGCTGGCGATGCTCAATCAGATCGACGGCGTCGAATGCGACTGGCTGGTGCCCGGTCTTATCGAGGATAAGCTCACCGCATTGATACGCGCACTGCCAAAGTCGATGCGGCGAAATTTTGTTCCCGCCCCGGATTTCGCGAAGGCCTGTATCGAGGCCCTGTCTCCCGGGGGAGACCTGTTTGATAAGCTGTCCCGTGAATTGCTTCGCATGACGGGCGAGCGGGTCGACACGGCTCTCTGGCCGCGCCTTTCGATACCCGAGCATCTGCGATTGCGCTTTCGTGTCGTCGACGCGCAGGGGGACACACTCGCGAGCGGGCGGGATCTCGAGTCGCTGCGCGGCGAGCTGGGAGATCGCGTGCAGGCCGGTTTCGCGGAAATCGCGCCCCGATCCGCTGCATGCGAGGACGTCACCGACTGGAACTTCGGCCGTTTGCTGGATCCGGTTGAGGTTGTGCAGGCCGGGGTAACCGTCAAGGCCTACCCGGCGCTGGTGCTCGAAGGGGATCGCCTGCGCTTGCGCTACTTGGACACGGAGGCCGGCGCGATTCGCGAGAGCCGGTCTGGTCTGTTGCGTCTCTATCAGGTCGTGCTCGCGGACCTGACGAAGTCGCTCCGCCGGGGGCTGCCGGGACTGCGCGACATGTGCCTGAACTACCGGGGTACGGGTGGTTGCGACGAACTCGGCAAGGACCTGGTGGCCGCGGCTTTCCAGCGGGTGTTTCTCGAGGGGCGAACGCTCCCGCGCGATCAGGTGACGTTCGAGGCCGGCCTGGATGAAGGCAGGAAGAGGATGGCGGCGACACTCCCGGATCTCTGCCGTCAGGCCTCGGGCATCCTGTCGATCCACAGGGAGTTGCGTGTGCGTCTGGCGGACCGGCATCCGCCTGCCCGGCTGCGGGCCCTGCAAGACATCGACGGACAGTTGCGGCACCTGGTATACCCGGGTTTCCTCGCGGCCACGCCGGGTGAGTGGCTGGCTAACCTGCCACGCTATCTGAAAGCAGTGGGGCGTCGCCTCGACCGACTCGCCATCGATCCATCCGGGGACGCCGCGCTGATGGTACAGGTCGCTCCCTGGTGGCGCCGCTGTCTGGATGCACCGGACGCTCCCAATGTTCGCGATGATCCTGAATTCGTGCGCTTTCGATGGATGGTGGAGGAGTTTCGCGTCTCGCTGTTCGCCCAGGCGCTTGGTACCGCCCTGCCCGTTTCCGCGAAGCGACTCGAGGCGCAGTGGGGCCGGGTTTCTTTATGAGCTACCTGGCAGCCAACCGTCCTGACAGAGAGCGGGCGAGGCTGACAAGGAAATAGGTCGCACCCGCGATGAGGATGATGGTCGCTCCCGCAGGCAGGTCCAGCTGAAACGACACCGCCAGGCCACTGGTCGTGAAGACGATGCCAAGTATCGTGGCGATCACCATCATCGCGAACATCGACCGAACGAACCGGGCGGCCAGCGCCGCAGGCAGTGTGAGCAGCGCGATGACCAGGATCAGCCCTACGACCTGAACCAGCACGACGACCGTCAGGGCAACGAGACACAGGAGCAAGAGATACATGAATTCGACATGTACCCCGCGTATGCGCGCGAATTCCGGGTCGAAGGCGATGGCCAGGAACTGCTTGTAGAACAACGCGACCACCAGGGCCATGAATCCGACCAGACCCGCGAGCAGCCACAGGTCGTTTTCGGGGATCAGCAGGATGCTTCCGAAGAGATAGCTCATCAGGTCCGCGTTGTACCCGGGTGTCTGCGTGATGAACATGATCCCGGCAGCCATCCCCACGGCCCATACCGCCCCGATCAGCGTGTCCTCCTGCTCGCTGGCGCGCAGGCTGACCCAGCCGATGATCACCGCCGCCACAAGGGCCGCGGCGAGTGCTCCCCAGACGGGGCTGCCACCGAGGAAATAGGCGAGCCCCATGCCACCCAGAACGGAGTGGGCGATGCCGCCGGCGACGTAACCGATGCGCCTGACCACCACGTAAGGGCCCATCAGGCCGCAGGCCGCGCTGGCAAGCAGGCCGCCGAAGAGCGCATTGCGCAGAAAGGCGTACTCGGTCAGCGAGGCAAGAAATTCCATTCAGTGCCCCGTCAAGCGTGCGTGTGGTGAATCATGTGCATCGGCTCGCCGTAGAGCTCGCTGATAATATCGCCGTTGATGTTCTCGGCGCGGTGGCATACCAGGGTCTGGTTGAGGCAGGCCACGCGGTGGACGTATTTGGAGATGAAGGCGATGTCGTGCGAGACCAGGACGATGGTCAGGCGTTTGTTGAGCGATTCGAACAGGTCGAAGATGTCTTCTTCGCCGCGCTGGTCAATATTG
>JAYENI010000205.1:0-7013 GCA_034722015.1 Pseudomonadota bacterium | reverse complement strand
GGCGGCGATATCGACCTTCAGGCCGAATCCCGCCACGAGCCAGGCCCCGGTGGTCGTTCCAAGGTTCGATCCGAAGATGATGCCGATACCCTGGGCAAGGCCGATGAGACCGGCGCTCAGAAAGGATATGGTCAGCACCGACACCAGCGAACTCGACTGCATGAAGGTCGTGGAGACCATACCGAACAACAGGCTCTTCCAGGTCTTGTCCGTCGTGCGCTGGAGAAACGCCTCGAGCACGCCGCCACTGAACGACTTGAAACCGATCTCCAGCGCCAGCATGCCGATCAGGAAGATGGCGACGCCTGCCGCGACGGTCTTGAATTCGGGGCTGACCCAGAATCCGTAACCCAGGACGATAAAGATCGCCGGGATGATGAGTTTCTTTAGCATTGGCAACTTCTCGGTTCGGTTTGATTCATGAGTCACCCTTGCGGCTCGTTGACCCGATGCCGGTCCTGCCGTCGGGTCGCCTAAAAACAAGCGGACAACCGGTCGAGGGGGAGCGCCCCGCCCTCGGGGCCCAACACCATTTACTCCCTTCCCAACCGAATTTCCCGGTCCGTGGTTCAGATGCATGAACCGACCGGCTACAGCTGGGATTCGATCGGCAGGAAACCCGCCAGCCCGACACCCATGCGGCGCCAGATGCTGGTGTAGGGATCCACGTCGAAGACCTGCTCCTCACCATCCACCCGGCCGTGCCAGAGTATGCGTTCGCGACCGTCGGCCTCGGTCACCAGTTCGAGCCGGAACGCCAGCTCGTCGATGTTCGTGTCGAACCACTCACCCATCCCGGCAGCGATCTCCGGCGAGTCGATCAGCAAACCGATCTCCGTGTTCTCCCGCATGGAACGGGGATCCAGGTTGAACGAACCGATGAAGGTACTCTCCCGGTCGAGCACGAAGGACTTGGTGTGCAGGCTCGCCTTTGACGAGGGGTTCTCCCCTTTCAACGCCTTGCGCTGCGCCTTCGTGAGTTTCTTGTTCATCTCATAGAGTTCGACGCCCGCGCGCAGCAGCCGCTTTCGGTACTTCGCATATCCTGCGTGAACGACCGCGACGTCGGTGGACGACAGCGCATTGGTCAGAATCCTTACCCGGACACCGCGCTTCGCCAGATCCGAAAGGGCCCTGGTGCCATCCTTTCCCGGGACGAAGTAGGCGGAAAAAATGATCAGCTCCTCCTGAACGCCTCCGAGGTGCGGGCCGAGCTGCCTGGAAAGATGCAGGTCTTCCCGGTCGGTGCTTTCGGTGATCTTCTCCGGCTGGTCGTAGAACACATCCGCGCCCGCCCAGACAAATTGCACGCTACGATTCCGAAGGTCCTCCGCCAGCGTGGAACCTCTCAGTGCCTCCAGATACGGAGAATCCCGGTTCGCCTCGACGAACGCCTCCAGCTCCCGACGCAGGGCCTCGATCTTCGCCTCGTCGGGCAACTCTTGCGCCAGGATCGAGGCCGGATACGCGAGTTCGTTGTTCCAGTACAGGTCGAAGGATTCCGACACTTCGGCGACGACGGGACCGACCGCCAGTACGTCCAGATCGGCGAACGCCAGGTCCGCGTGGGCATTGAAGTACTCGTCACCGATGTTGCGGCCGCCCACGATCGTCGCGATGTTGTCCGCGGTGAACGACTTGTTGTGCATGCGGCGGGTCACCGACCCGAGTCGAGTCAGGTACTGCGTCATGCGCCAGGTATTGCGACTGAATGGGTTGAACAGGCGCACCTCGATGTTGGGATGTGCGTCGAGCGCCGCCGCGCCCTCATCCCGTCCACCGAGGTCGATGTCGTCGACGAGAAGTCGGACGCGCACCCCCCGGTCCGCCGCCTGGACCAGCTGGTCGATGAACAGCTTTCCGGTGAGATCGCCGTGAAGCAGGTAATACTGCGCGTCTATGCTGCGTTCGGCCCTGCTTGCAAGGACCGCGCGGGCAACAAAGGCGTCGAGACCGTCGCCCAGGAGGAGAAACCCCGACTCACCCGGGTGGGCGGCGCTCTCCTCCCGGATCGACTCGGCCATTCGGGTATCGCCGATATCGCGGTAGGCGTGGGACTCGACGCGATCGACGTTTTCCGGGAGTGTCGCGCATCCCCCCATCGCCAGCAGGACCAGCAGCAACAGCCTGCCGACCCACGGGGCGATACGGCTTGCCGCGAGACTCAGCACCCGCCGCCCGCTAGCGACAGGGTGACGCGAACCCGCGGATGGATACACGCACCACGCAGGAACGTCATTTGAACAACAGGTAATTTTCGGCGCGCAGACGCTGCCCTTTATAGAACGAGCCGTTGATCTTCTTCGCCAGTACCCTGGCCCCGGACTCGTCCAGGTCCACGCCCACCGTCGCCAGGTTTCGTTGCGGGTTGTTCGACAGTTCAATGGAGACTTCCTTTACGGTGACGCCGTATTCCTCGAGCGCCTCGCGAATCTCGTCTTCCGTCGTTTCGGCGGGAAATCCCGAAATAGCGATGTCCATGTTCAGTCTCCTCGTGTCGATGGTCCCGGATTGATCCGGCATTCTATGCCATCCGGCGAGACGCCCGCCACAGACGACAGGGGCCAGCGCTCGTTCCCGCGGCACGAACGCACCCCATCGGTTAACCCCACGGTTCGTGCCGTTGCAGGCGTCCACAGCCGGGTTCAGAATCCGTACCTTCTCGATAACCGCGTGCAGCCTGGGGTGGACAAGCGGCGCGCAGTCCACCATTGTGGCGCCGGGGCTCTCCACTGGTGGACTGCGTTGCACTTGTCCACCCTACCCCATCCACACTGTGAGATACGACTCGGTAGGGTGGACAAGCGCAGTTCAGCGCAGTCCACCAACTAACCTAACCCCCCACCCGAGCATCGGCGACGCGTCCCGATGCCGCTGTTCCGGAAACGTGTCGTACCTGCTTCGGCACTGCCGGTCCCCGCGACACGAGCGGTTTCGGGTCAAGATCAATCTTAAGGCGATTTCTGTCAATCGCCCAACCGGAGCGTTTCAATGAGCGAACAAAAAGTCTTCAAGTTTTCCGGCAAGGACATTGACGTAACCTGGGACGGGAGACTCTGCATCCACATCGGGGAATGCGGGCAATCGGAAGGGGAACTCTTCGTCGGCGGGCGTCAGCCCTGGTGCGTCCCCGACACCAGCGACGCGGCGGACGTGCGGGAGGTGGTCGAGCGGTGTCCCAGCGGCGCCCTGAGCTACGAGGACAAGGGCGGCATCGTGGAACAGACGGCGTCCGCCAACACCGTCCACGTAACCTACAACGGGCCGCTGTATGTCTCGGGTGATCTCAACATCGTCGACGCGCCGCAGGACATGCCGGGTGTCAGGTTCCGTGCGGCGCTATGTCGCTGCGGGCAGTCAAAAAACAAACCGTTCTGCGACAACAGCCACACCGAAGCGGGGTTTCAGGACTTCGGCGCGGTGGGAAAATCGGGAAGCGGCTCGACGGGCGAAGGCGGAAAGCTGGAGATCAAGGCGGCCGAGGACGGCCCCCTGATCCTGATCGGCGATTTCGCCATCGTGGCGGGAAGCGGGCGTACCGCCTGGCGCGGCAAGAAGGCGGCGCTATGCCGCTGCGGGCAATCCAAAAACAAACCGTTCTGCGACGGCAGCCACGTCGATGCGGGATTCAAAAGCAGCTGAACAGCGGATTGACCGCTGGCGTCGACTCAGCGCGTCAGCCAGTAAAGTGCTCCCGGGATATCCGCCAGACCGATGGTCAGAAACCAGGAGTTTGCGGGGCTCCCCAGGTCCCGGGCACCGATGGCGAGACGCAGCCGATTGTTGAGAAAACCGAGGTGGACGTCGCCGCCGAAGGTGTCCTGCGGCGCATCGACGGGGTCCTTGAACGCGTGATAGAAGGTCGGGGTGATTCCCCAGCTGCTGATCACCCGGTAGTCGCCCATCTGCGTCAGGTCCAGTCCGGCACCGAGATAGTTCTCCCGCTTGGGCCCGGAAGAGGAAAAAAGGCCCCCTGCAAAACCCATGCTGCCGCGAATGCCCAGCAACGTACGCGGCGTCAGGGCCCAGGTCGGCTGCCAGGTCAGTGTCAGGTCGCCCTGGACCAGATCGATACCGAGTTCATAGGGAATGACGTTACGCCACCACCAGTGATCCGGTGCCGTGGAGGGCGCGAAGGCGAACTCCGGGTAGCGGTAGGTCGATGTCTGCAGTACAAATGCCGAACCACCCATGAGCGTCGTGTGCGCGGTTTCCCGTTGGTCCCGGTCGGGCTCGCGCTCGGCATAGAGCTGTTTTGCCTGGCGCTCCAGTAAGACCAGACGCGCGGTCACGCGGCTAACCAGCTCATAGGACCAGGTATCGGGATCCGCCATGATCTGCGCGAGCAGTGTTTCCCTGTCGCCCTCCACGGAAGTCGGCTGAAATCCCTCATCGCGCAAATGGTCGAAAAACCCGGTCTCCACGACGAGGGCGGCGGCGTCCTGTGTCCGGTCGATCTGTTCGTCCTGCTGTTTCGCGGCGAGCAGGCCGTCGTGGATGATCTTCATGTCCCGGTCTTCGGGTGGCAGGGGATCCCAGGCGAAACGCATCCTCCCCGCTTGCCCGAATTCTCCCCTGGCCAGCAGGGCAAAGACGTATCGCGCCGCGCCCTCGTCCTCGACACCCAGCATCTCGAACGACCTCTCGGCCCCCGCGTCCCGGCAGGCATCGTACCGGGCCCGCTGGGCAGCAGGGGAAAAACTCTGGCTGCAGATCGTCTCTGCCGCCAGTATGACGGCGTCGTAAACCCCGACGTAGTAATCGTACTCCCGGAACTTCAGCTCCAGAAACGCGCCGAAATCACCCAGCAACTGCCCGGTGATCGGCGCCCCCAGACTCGACACGCGCAAGGTTCGGTCGTTGCGGATGGACAGCGCCGATTCGCGGATACGGTGCGGAAGATTCGCCTCCCGCACTTCGGCACGCTCCGCGATGCCGATCATGGCCTCGACCAGCTGCCGCCGAAATCGGCGCTCGTCGATGCGGCAGGTCGCACTGATCTCCAGGTCCCGCGAGGCTTCCGATCTCTCGCAGCTCGTGACCACACCCGCCCGAAGAAGCCGGTCGACCGAATAGGGTGCAGCCAGCGCGCTATCGATACGCCCGTAGGCGCTCTCGAGCAACCTGCCCGCGGCGCGCAACGCATCCGGACAGTCGATACGATCCAGAAAATAGGGCAACTCCTTCATGCAGTCGAAACCCGGGCGGCTTACCGCCTGGGTCGATGCCAGCTGATCGGCCAACCCGGCCAGGTTCAGGCTCCAGAAATCGCTGGTCAGCTCACGATACAGCTCGTAGGTGCGGGCGGTGCCGATCGCGCCCCGCAAGACGCGGCTCTCCGCCTCCAGCGTGTATTCCAGCTCCGAGCAGGCGGCAGGCGGGTCCGGCTGATCGCAGCGCCTGCCGCTTTCGGGTTCCAGTATGCTGTATCGCTTTCGGCCCGGATCCAGATAGACATAGGTAACGGGTAGCCTGGCTTCGGTCGAATCCCCTCGGGACTCGGCCAGTTTGCGCGCAAACCCGAGGGGAATATTGTCGAACAGTCCACCGTCGGCGAACTCCGCCTCCGCCAGAACGTATCCCGACGGGCAGACCAGCTTGCCACCGTCTTTGCCGGGAACCTCTGTGTCGGTCTCGTCCTCGGCGAGGTCATCCACGCGGCAATATGCCAGGCGCTTGCGACCGAAACCCGCTGGAAACGCACTGGTCGTCAGCATGGCCGCCTCGACCGCATCGTCGCCGATGGAAAACGGGGCCGTCCCGCGTACGGTGGGCAGGAGGATCATCGCGGGATCGGTCACCTCGGGATAGTCCGCGGGATCGAAATGGAAACCGACGGTCCCGTGCGGACCGACCCGCAGCTCGATCGGGATAAGGAACCTCTGGTTTCTGACATCGACCCCCTCGACCCTGAGGACTTCCGGTTCCACGCGCGTGACCACGACGCCGAAGGGCACCCGGCATCCCGGTCGGAACGTCGGGCGACGCCACTGCTCCCGTAGCACGGCGGAGTTGTCCAGCAGGTCGGCGCGGGACAACGTCGCATCGCCGGCCTGGTAGACCGGGGAATCGGCGCGGTCGGGTAACAGACGGTTGACGTCGATCGACAGCCAGAGATTGCGGAAGATGTTGTCGTCGATACGATTGACAAGAGCGCCTTCGGACGCGGGATCGGAGCACCAGACCAGGGCCGACAGCAGGGTGTTGATGCCCCCCGCGGAAGTGCCCGCGATGCTGGCCATTTCGAGTTTCCGGAATTTGGCCCCGGTGACATCGATTTCACCCTGGACCTGCTGCATGATCGCGAGCAGCCCCCAGTTCAGTCCCGCCTCGTAGGCCCCCTTGCTGGCGCCACCGCTGATGGACAGCGAAACCGGGACCTTGTCCGGCGTGGCCGCCCATGCCATCGAGCCGGACAACGCAAGGACAAGTGAGAACGACCGGATCGCTTGCAGAAAACAGATCGAACGCATTCCCTTACCCAATCGTCGTTGCCGTGAGAAACCCCGCTCAAGCTTAGGCGATTTCTGTCAAAGAACATACCATCCTGCTTGTATTTTCATCCGTCTTCCGTGTTGTGACAACCGTTCCATCGTTCGGCGATGCACCTGTTGCCGGGCCTTGAAGACGAACGAAAATCCTGTGCAATCCGGTATGTTATTTTCCGGCAATCGTAACTTCTCAATAACCGCGTGCAGCCTGGGGTGGACAAGCGACGCGCAGTCCACCATTGTGGCGCCGGGGCTCTCCACTGGTGGACTGCGTTGCACTTGTCCACCCTACCCCATCCACACTATGAGATAAGGCTCGGTAGGGTGGACAAGCGCAGTTCAGCGCAGTCCACCAACAAACCCCGGCGACCTTTTTTCAATCCGCTCGGGGTTATTGAGAAGCGACCCACCCCGCTGCGCGGCCACAAATCGGAGAATAACAGGCTCCGTGACGAAAATGGCGCACAATGATCAGGCACATACGGGAGCAAAGGCCGACAAGACACTGGTGCTGAAATGCCC
>JAYENI010000204.1:0-7089 GCA_034722015.1 Pseudomonadota bacterium | reverse complement strand
CTGGATGTTCGCAGAGACCGTTTCTTGGTTGGTTGGGTCAACTACGTCAATTTCAGTGTCAATCGCAAACGATGAAACGATGAGGTTGACGTTTGGTATGACAGTTATTTGGATTTCGTCAGTGAATGGTTCGCCGAAACCTTCAGCGTTGTATCTTACTGTGTAAGTCCCACTCTCTGTATAAGTGTGCTCCACAGAACCGTCGGGTTCGATTGGTATAACCTTCGTACCATCGCCAAAGTTCCATGTAGCGCCAGTTAGAAATTCATCTGTCTCCACATCGAACTGTACGGCTAAAGGGGAAATCCCCTCTTGTACGTTCGACGTTATGTTAACTCCTCCCGCATTGTCATTGTCGTCACAGCCCGCTAAGAATAATGTCAAGCTGAGAATAAATAAAACGGTGATGCTTCGAGCAAAAGTACTATAAATAGTCATAATCTTTCCCTAGACGACTATGTCGCAAATCGCAATTTCATGATTCAAATACTGCCACACAAGAAGCAAAGTTCTCGTTGCCGGGATCAGTCCAAGTAAGTGATGGCAGTAGGAATACCTGTGATAGGCATTGTTTCACTATCGTTTTTACTGTCCGTTTTCTCCGATGACGCGGATCTTCCATGAGTGTTCGCACCTAAGCATGCGCCGTCGGGTCAATTAGTGGACACGCGATTCCGCTGGAGCCCTCAAGCATGCGAAACCGCGACACTATGTAGTGAAGCACTGCGTATGCGCTGACACTGTGATTTCCTTCGCACCTTTTGAAATCCTTCTGCTTGACAGGAGTCCGTATTGCACCTTTATGTGTTCGACTTCACAGATCACCTACGCTGGCTCCGGACGACCGGCGACAACCCAGGTCGTGCCTGGCAGCGTCAGATCCAGGATCAGTCGTGGCAGCTCGGGGTCCACATTGGTAGATTCATCCAGTCCGTCCAGATAGACGATTAACCGTGGTGTGCTGGACGAGTCTCTCCGTAGCTCGGGGATCGCGCCGATCAGAAAACGCACATCCGTCTCGAGGTCTGCGCCGTTCAAACCCTCGGCCGCAGCCAGCGGAAATTTCCGAAACGCGCTCCAGGCGCGTAGCGCGCCCTGGAGTCCGCGCAGGAGCGCCCAGCGGGTGTTGTGTGGATCATTGGCACGGAACGCGTGGAAGTAGACCTGCCTCGATGCCGCCCTCCCGTTGGCGCTGTCGTGTGCCAGGCGCGCCATCAGCAGCGACTTGCCCAGTCCCGGCGCTCCGTGCAGCCAGCCGAGCCGGCCCGTCTGGGCCCCGTTCGACCTGCAGGCTCGTCTGACCCACCCCTTAACCAGCTCCAGCTCGTCTCGGCGACCAATCAAGCCCTCCTGCTTGATCCGGGCCTCGAGCAGGAATCTGTCCCAACCCGTAGTGTTGTCGCGTTCGGTCGTCAACGACTCATCGAGGCGAAACAATTCCCGGAACGGGCGGGTATTCAACTCGACAGAAATCGATGCGTCGCCCCCCAGCGGCGTGTAGCTCAGTCGCTCATCCTCAAACCTAAAATAGACTTGCGGCACCGGACATGGTGGTTCCTGGCCCTCGCCATTGAGCGCCAAGGCCCGCTTCCATACGCCATCGACCGACAGGACAGGCCGATACCTAATCGAGGCGGTCCCGTGGGGCTGGCTCTGGTTCATTCCACTCCTCAGCGGCGAGGTCAGCGTCGGCCTGGTCTGCGACCGGAGCACGCGGACCCTGCTCAAGCAAATGACGCCGTTGGGCTACTTCCGCGCGGCGGTCGCGCGATCGAACGTCGTGCGGCGGCATCTGGCGGACGCCACCCTGGCGCGCGGCCCCCTGGTCACCGCCAGCTATGGCTACGACAGCGCGTCCTACGCCGGTCCCGGCTGGATCCTCGCCGGCGATGCCGCGGCCTTCGTCGATCCGATGTGGGCGACCGGCGTTGCCAACGCCGTGACCGACGGCATTTCCGCCACAGCGATCGTGGAGGCAGTGCTTGCCGGACGGGTCAGCGAAACCCGGGCGACCGGATATCATTCGTCCGAGCTTCGCGCGCGCTCGGATTTCACCCTCGATTTGGTGAAATTCGTCTATCGGGCCAATCGGCTGCACGCCGATCAGCCCTTCTGGGCGCGCCGCCACGCCCCGGACGTCGGGAGCAGAGTGCCCGCGGTTCAGATCATGCGCCGCCTCTCGCACGATCCCTCCGCCAGCTACTTTCTCGAGGCCTTCAACGGTATGGGCATCAGCCGGGGAGTTCTTTCACCGATCGACCGGCACCTGAGCCGGAATGAGCAGCGCCATGCCATGGCCGGCCGCTTACTCGATGACCCGCGCCAGTGGAGACCCAGACTCCACAAGACGAGGAAGCTTCGGCCTTGGCTGGGGCTCGACCCGTCCTATCGCCTGATCGAAGGCATGACCGTGGGTGCCCATTTCGAAATCGAGTTCATTTTCGATCGGCTGGCCGCTAAAGCCCTACGCAAGGCGGACGGCCGGCGGACGGCCCAGCAGATAGTCGATCAGGTTGCGCTGGACGCACCGGAAGGACGGCGGCTCCGGACCCGCTTCGAGTTGCTCGCGACCCTGGCCGACGCGCACAAGCGGGATCTCCTGGAACTCATAGCTGTTGGGCCAGGACCATTGTGACCGTCCGGCACTTCTTCTTGGACCGATATGGGATAAGATCCGCTGCTCGCGAATGCCCTCGCTAACAGGGGATCGGGGGTCAGGGATCGGGGGTCTTGTAACGTGACTATCAACTGGTTTTCACAATTGCATGACCAGGAAGATGATTTGTCTGGCGGCTACGGCACCGAACGAGACTCGACGCTTTTTTTCAAACCACCGGAAACAAGAAGATTCCTCAGACCCAATTATCGAGGCGGATGTCCTCGATCCGCTCAAACTCGGAACCGGAGTGTGGCAGGTCTTGCTCCGTGACATCCCGGGAAATCAGATGCATCCCATGGTCAATCCACTACGCATCGAGTCCGCAGGTGCCCTCGGGCAAGGAGGCACGGGACAAGACCAAGTCTCCATTGTTCGCATACTGGACGTACCGCTGTCCCAGCCGTTTCATCATGTCGTCTGCACCGCTTGAGGAAAGACGCAGGGTCTAGATTCGGTGCATCCCAAGGTTTTCCCCTGCTTCAATCGTAGCCACCGATATGCTAGTGTGTAGCTTTATACACACCGAGGGGCTGATGCCGTGAGCAGGCGCATCAACGTCATGATTGACGATGACACTTGGGGGATCCTGAAGGAAATCCCCTCGGGAGAGCGTAGCCGAGCGGTCAACGAGGCGCTGCGCATCTGGGTAAAGCAGCGCAGGCGCCGTGACGCAGCCGCCGAGATGGATGCCTTGCGCGCCCGGCTCCCCGCGGTGAGCGCCACTCAGGTGGCGAGCTGGATTCGGGAGGAACGAGAGGGGGGGCACTGACGTTGGCGCCTCTCGTGGTGCCGGACGCCTCGGTGATTCTGAAGTGGCTGCTGCCATCGGATGATGAGCCCAGCGCCGACAAGGCCCTCCTGCTCAGAGATGCCATCATGGACGAGCAGGTTCGCGTAGTCGTGCCGACTCTGTGGCTGTTTGAGGTCGGCAACACGGTGACCCGGCGCTTCCCCAACCACGCCACAGCGTGGCTGAGGGCACTGATGAGGTTCGAGTTGGAAGAATCGTCACCGTCGCCCCGGTGGCTCGCGACGACCATCGAACTCACCAGGCACTATGGCGTGACTTTCTATGATGCCGCCTATCATGCCACCGCTATCGTTCACGACGGTCTGTTCATCACCGCGGATGCGCGCTATGCCGGCCGAGCGAACGGCGCCGGTGCGGTCGTTGTGCTGAGCGATTGGTCGAGACCTTGAACGATCTCGTTCCCGTGAACGCCCTGTTGCTGGTGGCGCACGGCAGCCGCAGGGAAGCCTCCAATCGCGAGGTGCGCAAGCTCACGGACCGGGTCCGCGAGCGGGCGGCAGGTCGGTTCGACCCTGTCGATTGCGCCTTTCTGGAATTCGCGGACCCGGATATTCCCTCGGGGATCGAGACATGTATCTCGGCGGGCGCCACGCAGGTGACAGTGGTGCCCTATTTTCTCTCGGCCGGTCGTCACGTCGCCCAAGACATCCCGGCAGCCGTCGCCGGGGTTCGCCGCCGTTACCCGGAAGTGGATATCGTGGTGACACCTCACCTTGGTGCCGCCGACGCCATCGCCGATCAATTGCTGGCATTGGCGGTAGATTGAAAGGGGGCGAATGATTGCCTTTTCCGCGCTCGCGGGGCGCCGGAGTTTCCTCACCGCCCGATCGGCAGCCTTCATGCAAGGACGTCTAACCTCAAGTATTTCATGGTATTTTCACGGCGGCTACCGGCGGGCCGCGGTCGCTGCCGTGCGCCGGGGTGCTTTGCAGCACCCCGGCGCTAAGTTATCCTATAGTGGCGAGATTCCCGCTGACGGTCACGCGCCATCGGTGGCTGCTACGGGGATGAGGGGATACACCAACTCGACGCTTCCCGCCTGCTGCGGTGTGACACGCAGGCGGGAGTGTCCTTCCGGGAGCCTGCCAGGCCCGGGGCAAGTCGTCCGGCTGGCCAATGGCGCCGCGGCGATGCCCGGGCCTCGACATCTTGCGCGGCGCGACGGATGCAGCCGCGACAACGACGGGCGAAGGTCGAAACGTGAAAAACGCATCCACCGTCCCGACCGGGGCGGGGGGCCGGTTGGGCTGCGCGTGGTGTTCTCCTCGTGCGGAGGTGTCAAGTGTCTCCGGCAGATCAGTAAACCGATGGCGAGAGGGCGAGTGACAAAATGAATCAGCGGACGTTGCCACCAAGGCTGGGACTATACGACCCCGAGAACGAGCACGACGCGTGTGGTGTCGGCTTCGTGTCCAACATCAAGGGTCGCAAGAGCCACGAAATCGTCGGTCAGGGCCTCAGGATACTGGAGAACCTGGCGCACCGGGGGGCGGTGGGTGCCGACCCGCTGGCCGGGGACGGGGCGGGGATCCTGCTCCAGATCCCGGACGGATTCTTGCGTGCGGAGTGCGGTGCGTCGGGTATCGACCTGCCCGGCGAGGGTGACTACGGTGTCGGCATGATCTTCATGCCCCGGGTCGAGGGTGTCCTTGGAAAGTGCCGGGAACTCGTCGAGACGCTGTCGCACGAGGAAGGACAGGAAGTCCTCGGGTGGCGGGAGGTTCCGACCGACAATTCCTGCCTCGGCGAGAGCGTCAAGCCCCTGGCGCCGATGATCGCCCAGGTGTTCATCGGACGCGGTGAGAACTGCCCCGATCAGGACAGTTTCGAGCGCAAGCTGTTCGTCATCCGCAAGCGGATCGAGAATGCCGTGCGGGAGTCCGGCCTGGAACGCTGCGGGGAGTTCTACATCCCCTCCATGTCCTCTCGCACCCTGTTGTACAAGGGCATGTTCCTGGCGGATCAGCTGGCCAGCTATTACCCGGACCTGAACGACAGCCGCATGGTCAGCGCGCTGGCCCTGGTCCACCAGCGATTCTCCACCAACACCTTCCCGACCTGGGAACTGGCGCAGCCGTTCCGGATGATCTGCCACAACGGCGAGATCAACACCGTGCGCGGCAACGTCAACTGGATGCGCGCGCGACGACACATGATGGCGTCGAGCGTCCTCGGCGAGGACCTCGACAAGCTCTGGCCGCTGATCGCGGAGGGCCAGTCCGATTCCGCCAGTTTCGATAACGCCCTCGAACTCCTGGTCCACGGGGGCTATTCACTGGCCCATTCCATGATGATGCTGATCCCGGAAGCGTGGGCCGACAACCCCTTGATGGACGACAGGCGCAGGGCCTTCTACGAGTACCACGCCGCGTTGATGGAACCCTGGGACGGTCCGGCGGCGGTGGCGTTCACCGACGGTCGGCAGATCGGCGCCACCCTGGACCGCAATGGCCTGCGTCCCGCGCGATACCTGATCACCGACGACGACATGGTTGTGATGGCCTCCGAGATGGGTGTCCTCGATGTGCCCGAAGAGCGCATCGTCAAGAAGTGGCGGCTGCAGCCCGGCAAGATGTTCCTGATCGACCTGGAACAGGGGCGCATCATCGACGACGCGGAGATCAAGGCGCAGTTGGCCGCGGCCAGGCCCTATCAGGAATGGCTGGACCAGACCCAGATCAAGGTCCGGACCCTGCCTCGCGAGGTCGGGCCGATGGCCCCGGACTCGATCACCCTGCTCGACCGGCAGCAGGCATTCGGCTACACCCAGGAGGACATCAAGTTACTGATGACCCCGATGGCCGTTGCCGGGCAGGAAGGCATTGGCTCGATGGGTGCGGACAATCCGATTGCGGTGCTGTCCGACCGTGCCAAACCGTTGTTCAACTACTTCAAGCAGAATTTCGCACAGGTCACCAATCCCCCCATCGATCCGATCCGCGAGGAACTGGTCATGTCACTGGTGTCCCTGATCGGCCCGAGACCGAATCTGCTCGGTCTCGACGAAGCGGGCACGCACATGCGCCTCGAGGTCCGGCAACCGATTCTCACCAATTCGAGCCTGGGCCGGATCCGGCATATCGAGGATTACACCGGCGGCGTGTTCCGGACCTTTACGCTGGACATCTGCTATCGGTCAGAGACCGGCGCCGCGGGGATGGAAGCCGCCCTCGATGCGCTTTGCAAGCGGGCCGAAGAGGCCGTGGGCGAGGGTTACAATATCCTCATTCTGTCGGACCGGTGCATGGACGCGGACCGGATCGCGATACCGGCCCTGCTGGCGACCTCGGCCGTGCATCACCACCTTGTCCGTGCGGGACTCAGGACCTCGGCCGGTCTTGTCGTCGAGACCGGCGCGGTGCGGGAGGTTCATCATTTCGCGGTGCTCGCCGGGTACGGGGCCGAGGCGATCAATCCCTATCTCGCGCTCGACACGCTGTCGCGGCTGCGCCACAGCCTGCCCGAGACCCTGAGCGAGGAGGAGGTCCACCGCAGATACATCCGTGCAGTGGACAAGGGCATCCTGAAGATCATGTCAAAGATGGGGATCTCGACTTACCAGTCCTACTGCGGGGCGCAGATCTTCGACGCGGTCGGGCTGTCGAGCGGGTTTATTGAA
>JAYENI010000203.1:0-7115 GCA_034722015.1 Pseudomonadota bacterium | reverse complement strand
TCCGAACTCGAGTACGAGGGATCGTGCGCGATCGATGGCGCGCTGCTCGACGCGTCCGGAATTCGTGAGTACGAGCAGATACAGATCTACAACCTCGCCAATGGCGAGCGTTTCACGACCTATGCCATCAGGGCGCAGGACAACAGTGGTGTGATCTCTGTCAACGGGGCCGCTGCCCATCTCGCCGGCCCCGGCGATCGCGTCATCATCTGCTCCTATGCACAGATGGACGAGGAGTATGCGCGCGGTTTCAAACCGAAGCTTGTCTATCTGGACGAATTGAACCGGGTCAAGCGAATCGGGAACGCCATCCCCGTCCAGGCGGCATAGCCTGCCGATCTTATCCCCCGTTTTCAAAATGCAGTGCCGCCTGGTTCCAAAGACCATGGGACACGCGCGATCGGCAAATCCCGGATGCGCCGCATCCGCCTGCCGGAGTTGATCAGGGTTTTACCTCTGAATCGGTAACGAAATCATCCCGTGTTACGCATCCCTGTGGCGATGGCGTTGATACTGCGCAGCAGGGGGTCCAGGTAGGGATTTGAACCGTCTCCGGTTTCCTCGAACTCCCGGTGTCGCCCCAACAAGGCGATCTGGATGTGATTCAGCGGATCGAGATACGGGTCGCGTCGACTCAGGGACAATCTGAGTGTCGGGTTGTCCTCGAGCAGCGCTGAAGTCTGGCAGATGTCCAGTATCTGGGTGACGGTGCGTTCATACTCGCGGCTGATTTTTTCGTAGATCGTCTTCGCCGCGTCGGGATGTCGGGAAAGCCCGGCATATCCGCGCGCAATTTCCATGTCCGCCTTGCAAAGCGCCATCTGGGTGTTGTCCAGAAGGGAATTGAAGAAGGGCCACGTCTGGTACATTTCCCTGAAGCGGTCCAGCACCGTCGGGTCTTCCCCGCGCATGGTCTCGAGCGCCGTGCCGATGCCGTACCAGGCCGGTAATGTGTGACGGGACTGCGCCCAGCCGAATACCCAGGGAATTGCGCGCAGTGAATCCTTGGAACGGTCCTGTTTCTGACGATGCGAGGGACGTGACCCGATATTCATCTGTGCGATTTCGCGCGCGGGCGTCACCTCGTAGAAATAGTCCATGATACCGCTCGTGGCGTCGGTGAGGTCCCGATAGGCCGATTCTCCGAGTTGCGCGAGGCGATCGACCAGCGGATCGAATGCCAGACTGTGCCCGTGCTGCCCGGAAAGCAGGTGGCAACTGGCCTTCAGGACCCCGGTGGCGCCCATGGCAAGCTCGTACTTTGCGGTTCCGAGGGTCCCGTAACGGTAGGACAGCACCTCACCCTGTTCCGTCACTTTCATCTGCCCGGTTACGGTGCCGTGCGGCTGCGCGAGGATGGATTCGTGCGCGGGCCCGCCACCGCGCCCGACCGTGCCGCCGCGGCCGTGAAAAAGCCGGCATTCCACCCCGTGCTCCTCGGTTATCCGAATGATATTGCGCTGGGCCCGGTAGAGGTTCCATGCCGAGGCGAGGATACCGCCGTCCTTTGTCGAATCCGAATAGCCGAGCATGACCTCCTGCCGGTTCCCGGAAGCACGCAACAGTTCGAGGTAGGTGGCGTTTCCGAGCAGGTCTTCCAGTACTTCCTCGCTCCGGGACAGGTCGTCGATTGTCTCGAACAGCGGCGAGATTCGAATCGCGCAATGCCACGTGCCGTCAGAGTTTCTTCCGGCCAGTCCCGCCAGCCACCCGAGAAACATCACTTCCAGGACATGACTTGCGTGGTGCGTCATCGAGATGACGTACTCACCGAAGGCACGTTCGGAGATCTCCACGCGCATCTCGCCCATCACCCGAAAGACCTCCATCACCTCCCTTGTCGGGGTAGACATATCGTCCTGGTCGACGGTCAGTTGTGTCGAGGAGGCAATCAGTGAAGCCAGCCTGGAGAGTTTCGATGATTCAGGCAGGGCGAGATAGTCTTCCTCGAGGTCCAGGGAGCGCAGAATTTCCGCGACCGCCTCCCCGTGCCTTCCGGATTCCTGACGGAGGTCCAGCCTCGCGAGAAAGAAACCGAAGGTCTCTACCAGGCGGATCAGGTCCCTGAGGGAACCGGCGGCGAGATTGGCGTCGCCGTGTGACCTCAGGGACTCACGTAGCTGGTAAAGGTCCTCGAGAAATTCATTCTCGGAAGGATAGGCGTGGCTGCGTGGCCCGCCCAGGTCACCGTGCAGACACTGGTCGACATGCTCCAGGTTCCTTCCAAGGCGGTAGGCCATGATCGTAAGCTTGCGGCGGTAGGGCTCCCTTTCGTAACCGGCGTATCCGCCACGGAAGGCCGCCTTGGCGATCTGCCGCTCCTCGGTCGTCGACAGCAAAAACTGGCCCGACAGGTCGGTCACATCAGTCGACTGGGTAAGGATATCGACGAGTGCCCTGGTTCGGTCGATATACTCGCGCAGGACCTCGCGTGACTGCAGCCTCAGCGCAGTTCGGGTGACGTCGGCTGTAACAAAGGGGTTACCGTCCCGGTCGCCTCCGATCCATGACCCGAAGCTCAGAAAACTGGGCACCTGGATGGCCTTTGTGCCGCCCTCGTCACCGTAGTTCTTCTGGATCGCGCGTTCCAGGTTCCGGTAAGTTTCCGGTACGGCGCGGAACAGGACATTGCGGAAGTAGTAGAGTCCGTTTTTGACCTCCTCGGCGACAGTCGGTTTGTTCGGACGCATCTCGTCGGTTTTCCAGAGTATCTGGATCTGCGCCTGCAGACGGGCGTAGATTTCCTCTCGCTGGAAGTCGCTCGGACGCGAGTCGTCGAGTAGCTCGCTCGTGAGATAGATCCGCCGCAGGCCCTCCATGATGGTGCGGCGCTTTGCCTCCGTCGGGTGGGCGGTGATGACGGGGATGTATCGCGTCCGGTTAAGCAGTTTCTGGAGCTGCGCAGCGCTGACCCCACGTTCGCGGAACTCCGCCAGCGTATCGTCGAACGAGCCGCGCCAGAGACGTTTCCCCGAGCGAATCTGAACCTGTCGCTGCCAGTTCTGGAAGTTTTCCTCCGCGATATTCGCCAGCGCGAAATAGACGGAAAAGGCCCGGACCACCTGTTGCAATGTCTGCAGGTCGAGCCGGTTCACGGCACCATCCAGCTTGTCCCGACGGGTCGGGTTCTCGCGCTTACGCAAGTTGACATAGCCCTTGCGGAGCGTCTCGACGATGGTGTAAATGCGTTCGCCGGCGTGTTCACGCAGGACGTTGCCCAGCAGCGTACCGTAGAGTTTGACGCGCGAACGCAGCTTCCGGTCCATGGATGGCTGGTAAGATCGGGATCGGGTCTGGATCATATGGTCGCCGAAAAGGCCCCTGTGCCAATGGAACCGCGGATTATAGCGATGTCCGGGGCGAATCGCGCAGACGCTTGCTCCGTCAGGTCCCCTGGCGCGCCAGTGCCCATTGCACATGTTCCCGGACGAGCGGGGAGGGGTGACTTTCGCGCGCTCGGAGCGCGTCGACGACATTGGGAGTGGTTTCAGTATTGCCGAGCGCCACGGCGATGTTTCGCAACCAGCATTCATGTCCGATCCGGCGGATGGCGGAGCCCTCGGTCCTGCGCAGAAACTCGTCTTCTTCCCATGCGAACAGCCCGGTGAGTTCGGGGGCGTCCAGCCCGTTGCGTATCGCGAAATCGGGCAGGGGACTCGTCCTGGCGAAACGGTTCCAGGGGCACACCAGCTGACAATCGTCGCAACCGTAGATACGGTTGCCGATCGCAGCGCGAAATTTCTCGGGAATGGTACCTCGCAGCTCGATTGTCAGGTAGGAGATACAGCGACGTGCGTCGAGATGATACGGTGCGGTGATGGCGCGTGTGGGGCAGATGTCGATGCAGGCCTGACAACTGCCGCAATGGTCGTTTCCCGCTGTATCGGCAGGGATTGGAAGGCTGGTGTACAGCTCGCCGAGAAAGAACCAGGACCCGGCCTCCCGCGTCAGCAGGTTGGTGTGTTTGCCGATCCAGCCGAGTCCCGCCTGCTGAGCGATCGCCTTCTCCAGTACAGGAGCGCTGTCCGCAAACGCCCTGTATCCGAACGGACCGACGGTTGCCTCCATACGCCGCGCCAGTCTCTGCAGGCGATTGCGTATGACCTTGTGGTAGTCGCGTCCCAGGGCATAGCGTGACACGTAACCGAGTCCGGGTTTGTCGAGGACCGATGTGGGCGCGTGGCCATCGGGAGGCAGGTAGTCCATGCGGACCGATATGACGCTGGCGGTGCCTGGCACCAGCGCCGCCGGGCGGCTTCTGAGTGTTCCGTGGCGCTCCATGTAGCCCATTTCGCCGTGCCGCCCGTCGCCCAGCCAGTTCATCAGACGGGTTTCGTATTCCTGCAGGTCGGTGCCCGCAAACCCGATACCGGTGAAACCCAGTTCCCCGGCCCACGCCCTGACGTTCCGCTTGATCGCGGCCACGTCGAGATCGCTTCGGGGCGACGCCGGCCTGTCAGAAGGATCTGCCAATGCTTGCCAGCATTCCCCAGCGGGGGGAAACCTGGGTCCCGTTCAGGTTGGTGTGGATCGGGAAATCAAATGACAGCGTGGCATCCCATCCTCGGCCCGGTGACGCCCGGAACCCGGGAGACAGGGCGACGACCAGCCCTCCGCTGTTGGGATCCGCCTCCCCGTCGACCGTGTCTTTGGCGCTCCATCCGACTTCAATCTCGAATACCGCGTCCCAGCTGAACCAGTCCCACCAGGCACGGTCTTTTGCCGTCTGACGCCGACTGGAGGACCGGAATCCTTCCGCCAGCCGGTATGATGTCGCGAAATCCAGAAACAGCCCGTCGCCGAGCCGTGTGTTCTGCGCCCCCTCGGTCGTCAGGTCGTAGAGCAGACTGACGTCGAGCGCTACCCTGCCCGAGAATTTTGTGGCTGCCACGCCGAACAGGCCGTCCCATGAGCCCGATCCCGGTTGATGGTCCGTGCTGAACAGTTGACCCTGCCGGGTCCGCACGTCCGTCACGCCGGTGGGTGTCTTGATGCCGCCAAGCACCGCGACATTCATTAAGTGCCGCGGATTGTGGTAAAGCCGGTACTGCCCCAGCAGCGTCAGGTCACCCAGACCGTCGGAATCGCCTAGCGAGGCGATCCTGGTGTTTTGTCCACCCGCGCCACCCTCGGTCTGCTGTAGCTCGCGGATGTTCACGTTCCAGACGTAGGGCAGGCTCAGGCTCAGGGTGAGATTATCGGTCGCGCCGAAGGAGACGACCAGCGACGCCTCGTATTCGGCATCGGTGCTGTCCACACCCCCGGGTACGCCAGTTGAGCGCAGGAGATCGGCATCACTGAAGGCGTCGAATTCAAGATACTGGACGTTGGCGAAGATCGACCATTCCCCGAGCTCGAGGGGTAGAGCGGAGGTTGTACGCAACGGCGACGCGTGTCCAACGCCCACGTCGGTGGGGGGGGTGCCCGTTTCGGCCACGCCGATGCAGGGAAAAAACGAGGCAAGGAAGACGGGCGCCGATCGGAATCGACTCATCGCGGTCGGTGCTTTCCGAGTGGTCTGACGCATGTCTTGCCCCCGCGACGCGCCAAGGGGATCAGTCCGCGAACGCCTCCTGGGGAATCCGCGCGGTCAGCGGCGACGGCACGGGACTCGCGTCGCCGTCCAGCGAATCGGTGATTCTCGAAAAACGGGAGAGCACGACGTCGAGCGCGAAGACGGTGCTGGCATCCCCCGGTCCACTCGACGCCACTTCAATACTGCCCAGCCCGACCGGACCGATCGAGGCGATGGACAGGTTCGTCTCCGACTCGTCGAGCGTGCCGACGATTTCCGTAGCGCGGTCCGCAATGCGATAGGTTGTGACGTCGGCGCCCGACAGGCCGTCGATGTCGAACGTCCCGTCGTAGCCCAGTGCGAGAACGAGGTGAGAGAGCCCAGGCACGGGGAGCCCTACAGGGACAGCGCTGCCCGGCGTCGTGAACCCCGCCCAGGCGGATCTCGGGAAGCGATCCAGCTTGGCGCCGCCTTCGCCGAGGAATACGGCCGAGACGTCCGTGCCGTCGAATACGTTGTAGAAAACGAACGCCCCCGTCGTGCCGACGCGATCGATCGCCTCGCCGTTGTCCGTGGAAACGACCTCCAGCGTAGTCTGATTGGCGGTGACCTTGTCAAGGGAGATCAGGGACTCGACCCCGGGAATGAACAGGTCGAGCACCACGCGATTGGTGGTCAGGAACATTTCCGTATCGACCAGGGATACGTCGGCGAGCGGTTCGTTGAACAGTGTTCTCGGTACCGTAGGGGGCGAGACGTTCGTCACCGCCATCGGCAGGCTGAACAGGGTCAGGCCGTCGATATTGCTCTGCAGGAAAAACAGCGTTGTCCCGTCGGTGACCGCCTGCTCGAGGCGGGCGCCGTCCGGCACAGGATAAACCAGCACCTGGCTCGCGTCCGGATTGACTCGAACGAGCTGGTTGCCGTCGATGTCAAGGAACGCGGCGGTTGCGGTCCCCGTCAGGCTGCGTACGTCGGAGAGAAAATTACGCACCAGGACCGGATTGGCATAGTCGGCGTCATAAAGATTCAGTTGGCGCACGGGGACCGGTAGCAGCAGATCCTCGTTGACGGCCAGGACCCCCGTGAGTGTGCCGGTACCGAGGTCCAGAAACGTCGCCTCGGGGAACAGGCTTGGGACGACGCGAGGCGGACCGGAGGTGGCGGCGTCGCTCAATCGCACCATCCGGGTCTGGTTGTCGTCGTTCGCGAGGCACTGCCCGTCGGGGCCGGGCACCTCGTAGAGGTAAAGCGCGGTGTCCGCGTCATCGAAGTCCGTCACCAGGGTGTTGACCACGGAATTACCGATCTCGGGGCACTGGGTGACATCGATCGCGCTCGACACCTGCTGCGGCGGGTCCTCGAGGCTCGACAGCCCCTTTTTCATGATCCTGCCGTTCTCGACGTACACCACGGTATCAGGCAACAGGTCGTCGACCTGCTGAGTCGCCGCGTCGTATTTACCCTGGTGGATCATCATCTCGCCGCGCGTGGCTTGCCCGGTCAACTGGACGTCCACCCCGAAATCGTCGGACTGCACCAGGTCGATACTCGCGCGGTACGGCATGAAGAACCTGGGTGTCGTCACTCCGCCACCACC
>JAYENI010000202.1:0-7209 GCA_034722015.1 Pseudomonadota bacterium | reverse complement strand
GCGGTCTTGACGAGGTCCGCCCCCTGCGAGGCGCATCGGGCCACAATTGCCGCCAGGGTATGCCCCTCGTCGAGGATGTCGTCCACGACCAGCACCGAGAATCCGGAAAGGTCACCGGGCGGGCCACGTTTCCAGTCGAGCGTCCCCCCCGAGGTGTTACCACGGTAGCGGCTCACATGGATGTAGTCCTGTGCCACCGGAAATCCCAGCCGCAGGAGGAGCCCCGCGGTCGTCATGAGTCCACCGTGCATCACGCAGAGCACCAGCACGTCCCGCCCGCGCAAATCGCGACGGATGCGGTTGGCCATCTGTTCCAGCGCCGCTTCGATCACCCGGGTGTCGAACAACAACTCCGCGTCTCGCAGAACGCGCTCCATCGCTTCCCGCGAACGCGTCGGGGAGGTCACGCGGGACCACTCCGTATTCCGGAAACCGACGGGCGCGAATCCACGGAATCACACATTCAATTCATACCCCGGAGAGTCCGAAAGCCTCGACGCCAGCGACACGGCGTCGCGCCATCGTGACCCGTCCGGCCCGATCGCCTGGCCGTCGCCGCCATGGGCGTGCATCCGCGCAAGGCGCACCAGCGAGGCCGGGTTCTCATAGCCTTCAAGGGCATCGACGGTCTTGCGCGCGCCGTGCGGATGGTTGCACACCAGCACCATGTCGCACCCGGCATCCAGCGCCTTGCGCGCCCGTGACGGAAGGTCCCCGGCCACGTGCGCGGCCTCCATGCTCAGGTCGTCGCTGAAGATCGCGCCCTGGAAACCGAGCTGTCCCCGCAGAACGCGCTGCAACCAGAACGCGGAAAAGCCCGCCGGTTGCGGGTCGCCGGCCGGGTAGATGACGTGCGCCGGCATGATCCCGGCGAGCCCGTAGTGGATCATGCGCTCGAAAGGCAATACATCCGCCGCCATGATGTCCGCCAGCGGGCGCCGGTCCACCGGCATGGAGACATGGGAGTCTTCCTTTACCGAACCGTGTCCCGGGAAGTGCTTGCCCACGGCCGCCATTCCGGCGTCCCGCATTCCGATCATCGCGTGGTGCGCGAGGTCCGCGACGACCTCCGGCCCACGGTGGTACGCGCGATCGCCGATGACGTCGCTGACCCCATGCCCGAGGTCCAGCACCGGCGCGAAGCTGAAGTCGATTCCAACCGAGCGCAGCTCCGCCGCCATCAGCCAGCCCAGCAATCTCGCCGAGGACCTCGCGTGGCCCGGATCACGGGCATACAGGTCGCCCACCGAACGTGCAGGAGGAAGGCGCGTGAACCCTTCACGAAAACGCTGTACCCGTCCGCCCTCGTGGTCGACCGCGACCAGCAGTCTCGGATGCCGCAACGCATGGATCGATTCGACCAGCGCGCGCAGTTGCGCGACCGATTCGAAATTCCGTGTGAACAGGATGACGCCGCCCACCATCGGGTGGCGCAGCAGCGATGCTTCGGACCCCGAGAGAACGCTTCCCTCCAGATCCACCATGACGGGACCGAGTGACATAGCTGGGTTCCAGTGTCGGGTGGCGAAGTTCCTGTTCGGTTCCGGGGTGCGACGCAAATCCCGATGCGCTACCCCGCGATCAGTAATGGATCAGCGAATGAACGCGGCGATCCGTCAGACGCTCGCGTCCTCGAAGCGCATCGAGTTCGACGACGAAGGCGCAGGCCGCGACCTCCGCGCCCAGCCCCTCGACCAGATTGCAGCTGGCCTCCGCCGTCCCGCCGGTGGCCAGCAGGTCGTCGACGAGCAGGACGCGGTCACCGGCCTCCAGCGCATCGACGTGGACCTCCAGGGAGGCCGATCCGTATTCCAGGTCGTACGATGCGCTCTGAACGTCGTAAGGCAGCTTGCCCGGCTTGCGCAGGGGGACGAACCCCACGCCAAGTTCCCACGCCACCAGAGCGCCGAAGATAAATCCCCTTGCCTCCATCCCGGCAACCGCCGTGATCGGCTCGCCCAGAAACGGGTGCAGCAACTGGTGTACCGCGAGCCTGAGCGTGGAAGGGTCCTTCACCATGGGGGTGATGTCGCGAAACACGATACCCGGACCCGGGAAATCGGGGATATCGCGGATCTTTGCCTTGAGTCTGTTCATGTCCTTCGCTGCACCGTGCGTGAGAGCGGGCGAGTGTAGCGAAACCGCCCGCCGTACGGTAGCCCGGCCGTGGATTCACAGATGGTTCACCCGGTGTTCATACGGGCATTGCCGCGTACCGCCACGGTGCGCGACAATGCCCCTCCCCCCGCATGCTCCACAGACAACTGGAACGTAACGTCATTCAGGGGCAGCCGGTCCTCCGCCCGCATGAACAGTAAAGACAGACAACAAGGACACGCGACATGACATCACCGCTGAGAGTCGCCATCACCGGCGCCGCCGGCAACATCGGATACGCCCTCGCGTTCCGGATCGCATCGGGCGCACTGTTCGGTCACGATCAGCCGCTCATTCTCCAGCTGATCGAGATCGAACCCGCTCTCGGGGCGCTGGGCGGGGTCGCGATGGAGCTGTCGGACTGCGCGTTTCCCCAGCTGGCAGGCGTCGCGATCACCGCAGATCTCAACGAGGGCATGGGCGACGCGGATCATGTCATCCTGGTCGGCGCGCGGCCGCGCGGACCCGGCATGGAGCGCCGCGAACTGATCGGGGCCAATGCACAGATTTTCGGACCACAGGGCAAGGCCATCAACGACAGCGCCTCGCGAGACGTCCACGTGCTGGTGGTCGGCAACCCCGCGAACACGAACGCATTGATCGCGATGTCCCATGCACCCGACCTCCAGCCGCACCAGTTCAGCGCCATGACCCGGCTCGATCATAACCGTGCCGTCGCGCAGGTCGCCTCGCACACCGGCGCCGATGTCGTCGACGTCAGGCGGATGACCATCTGGGGCAATCACTCCACGTCCCAGTACCCGGACATCAGTCACTGCACGATCTCCGGCCGTCCCGTCGCAGAGAAACTGGACACGGACTGGGTCCGCGACACCTTCATTCCGACGGTGCAGAAGCGCGGGGCGGCTGTCATCGCGGCGCGGGGCGCGTCCTCTGCGGGATCGGCCGCGTCGGCGGCGATCGACCACATGCGAACCTGGTACCGGGGAACGGAACCCGGGGACTGGACCAGCATGGCGGTCCCGTCAGACGGCAGTTACGGCATCGGCGAGGGCGTGGTTTACTCCTACCCGGTAACCTGCCGCGACGGGCGCTACCAGATCGTCCAGGACCTGGCGATCGATGACTTCAGCCGGCAACGCATGGACGCAAGTGATGCCGAACTTCGCGTCGAGCGAGACGCCGTCAGCGAGTTGATCTGATTGACGGTTGGTGGACTGCGTTTCACTTGTCCACCCTACCCCTACGATAATCCCGCCAGAGAAATGATCTGGCCCATCACCAGGATGAATTTGAGCCGAAACTGAACAGGGATCGCCACGTTCACACCGTAGAGTGGACAAGCCACGCGCAGTCCACCATGGATGCGCCTGGAACCTATCCTGGCGAACCGCGCCTGTGTTATTCACCGGGCCGGTCTGCAATTCCTCCGTACCTCGCTCCAGTGCGATACGCGAAGCCTCATATAGTGCTCATGCACAACTCACCCCCCCCCACGTGGTCCTCGACGAGTCGGGCGGCGCGTCGGATCAGGTCGACGCCGTCGCCGTCTGCCCGGGCTTGTCCGCCAAGCATCCTTCGCCATTGTTTCGCACCCGGCAGGCCCTGGTACAGCCCCATCAGGTGCCGCGTGACCGTGTTCTGCGAAACACCATTTGCAAGCTGTTGCTCGACATAGGGAAGATAACGCGCCAGCACCTCACTGCGTGAAGGGGGCGGATCACTCGCGCCATAGAACCGCCGGTCCACTTCTGCCAGCAGCCAGGGATTGCCATAGGCCTCGCGGCCCAGCATCACGCCGTCGACATGGTCGAGGTGCCCCGACGCCGCCTCCATCGTCGTGATCCCGCCGTTGATGATGATCGCCAGCGCCGGGAAGTCCCGTTTCAATCGATACACCGTGTCGTAGCGCAACGGCGGGACGGTACGGTTCTGTTTGGGATTGAGCCCGCGCAACCAGGCCTTTCTGGCGTGCACAATAAAGGTCGGGCAACCCGCCGCGGCCACGTAGCCGACGAACTCGCACAGTTCGTCATAGGAGTCCCGCTCGTCGATCCCGATCCGCGTCTTGACCGTCACCGGCAGGTCGCAGGCATTCGCCATTGCCTCGACGCACTCCGCCACCAGGGCCGGATCGGCCATGAGACAGGCTCCGAAGCGACCGTCGCGCACCCGTGCGCTGGGGCAACCGACGTTCAGGTTGACCTCGTCATAGCCGGCCTCCTGCGCCATCCGCGCGCTCGCCGCCAGATCATCCACCGCGCTGCCGCCGAGTTGCAGGGCCAGCGGCCGCTCCTCGGGGTTGAACGCCAGGACACGTTGCGGGTGGCCGTGCATCAGCGCCGGCACGGGCACCATCTCCGTATAGAGCACGGCACGACGCGAGATCAGACGCGCCAGGAACCGAAAATGCCGGTCGGTACGCTCCATCATGGGGGCGATGCAGAATTTCCTATTCAGTGAATTCATGTGCTTACAATAGTTTTCGAGACCTTGTGTGCGACTATATGCAATTTATGTGCAGTCCTGACGCACTAAGCATACCGTTGAAAGCGGGCTTGGCTGCGCACGGAATGCATACACATGGCAAGCATCTACCGCAACAAAGGCGGATGGCGGGCACTGGTCAACCGCAGGGGCCGCTGCACCTCGAAATGGTTCCGTCTCAAACGTGATGCCGAGCAATGGGCGCGGGACGACGAGTACAAGGCCGATAGGGCGCGATACTCGAATAAAACATCCCTGCGCATTGCCGAACTACCCGACAACTACACCGGCGACATCATCGAAGGATCAGAAGATCGGGCGCACCAAGAAAAAGCAGGAAGTCGCGATGGTCACGGGGCCCCGTGAACGGTCGATGCTGGGTCGGTACGAGCAGCCAAAACCCGAGGACCTGTACCGTGTCCAGTAAGCCGGAATGGTTGCCGGACTGGCGGGACGATTCGGCATGCGAGTTCGGTGACGACTTGACGCCGATTCAATGGGCGTGGACGTTTCTGCGCAGGAACCGACGATTATCAGGAGAATTATCGAAAACACATGGATGCGCGTCCCGGTACCGGAAAACATTTTACCGGATGATGCCTGGCGGCAGTTCGTCCCCTGCCGCACGAAGATTAATAGGGTGGCTCCTCCCTGAGCCGCGATCCATCGTTGGTTATTTTTTCACCACCTACCCGCTTTGTCTATACCCACATCGAATTTTTTTCAAATGCATTATGGCATCCCCAGGGAGGGGGTAAGCACACGATGACCGGTTCGGAACCCGTGTTCCGCAACGCAGGCGATTGGCCGCACACGGGACTGTACATCGACGGAATCCGACAGGTGGCACTCCCGCCGCCTGTTGAGTTCCCGGGACGCGAGCACCATACTATGCACATGACCAGCACATAACCATTGAGGAGGATCGCATTATGGCATCCGCAACCGAGCGGGTTCCGGTGCTGATGACACCGGCGGAAAAAAAACGCGTGGTCTCCAGGGCCAGGAAAGCCGGCTTGACCACAGCGGAGTTCATGCGCAGGGCCGCCGAGGGATACCGGCCCGCCGAGGACGACAAGGCGCTGGAGGCCATGATCGACGAAATGAACAAGGCCACCGGGAACGCGGCGAAGGCCATAGACGACACCCTGGCGTTCGTCGCGGCGTCCATCAAACGGATCGCGAAGCTGGAGGCCGCAGCCAGGGGCAAGGCCGCCTGATGGGGATCTCCGAAAGGATGTGGGACGGGATTACTCGCGTCATCCGCATGGACACCAAGGTGGAGGCGCTGGCCGTGACGGTAAAGGACCAGCAGGCCCGGATCGAAGACCTGTCGGGCCGGGTCATTCGCCTGGAAACGGCCCTGGAAATCGCCCTGTCGAGTCGGGGCGGAGGGACACGCAGGCAGCTCGAAAACAAATAGGGAGCAACCGTGTTCGGATTCTCGGTGATGGTGCCGACCGCCTTGATGGCCATACATAACGGAAACCGCTTGGCCCCAGCTATCGAAGGACAGGTCGTGCTTGCGCGTGTACGAGGACTTGATGGCGATACGATCGCCTGGCCGCAGGGATCGCACCACGTCGAGGTGCTTGTCGTTGTAGCCGTTCTATCGATTCATTGTATTCATGTACTTTCCTTGAATCTGTCCCGCTGAAATCGCAAGTAATGGAGATGCTCGGCGGCAAGCCAGCGCAGCCGTAATGGCTTGTCGAGTCCAAGACGTCGCCTTTCCACATCTGAAATCGCGGGCGAAACCAGCAGATCACCGTCATCCATAAAGCTGATCAGGCAGCGATCGAACAGTGCATCCAGGTTGGCGCTGAGCAAAAATCCATTGAACACGTCCAGCCGCTCCGTATCGCTCTCGCACTCCGCCCAGGGCCTGGCATGACTGGCGCGCAGCACCTCGGGCAGGGCGATACCCGTGACCGCGCACGCATCGCCCCAATAGTCGAGCATGGCCTGGCGAAAGGTCTGTTGACCAACACGCTGGCGTACCAGGCGCTCGATCTCTGTACCATGGATCAACGAAGCGGGAAACTGCGTCAGTTCTTCCTTGAGTCTGGCTTCGAAATCCACCGCGGCCTGATTGGGCAGGGCACGGGCCAGGTCGGCGCCGCGGCGCAGGAACCGTGCAAGCTCGCGCTCGTTGGTGGCGTTAAATCCAGTGCTCGCACGCACCGCGGCCGGAAAGCTGCGGGCCAACTCAGCGATTAGTTGGGCCTGGCCAGAGGAGGAAAAGGTCAGATCAAAACCTCCTTCGATTGGTACGATGTGCACCTGCGCGTTATGACGGGCAGACGCGAGGCGCACCGCGTCCTCGGCACCAGGCAAGATATACTCGAAGCCGTGATCGTGACCCGCTTTCTCGATCAGGGCGCGTTGTAACGGGTTCACCTGTGCAGTCCGACAGACAACTTCATTCCCCACCGACGGCAAGCTGCATTTGCTTGCGCCACTCACGACAGAGCTTGCGAAACGAGCGACTGCCATCGAAAGCCTCCTGCAGACCCATCCGTGCGGAAAAGGCCGGTTGATCGGTGGTTTCGCGGTAGGCTCCGATCATGTGATCCGTTATCCACCCTTTTGCGTTGCGCGGGC
>JAYENI010000201.1:0-7223 GCA_034722015.1 Pseudomonadota bacterium | reverse complement strand
GTCGAACGATGCAACCGTTGCCGCAACGCCGAAGACGGGCGAAAAGACAAGTGATGTGGTACATCATTTGACAGAAATCGCCTGAGGTAATATCAAGAGGGTATCGACCCGCGAACCCGCAAGACAGGGACACCGATGCCGCGATCACAGCGCTGTCCGCGCGATTTGCAGACCCGGCCGAACGACGTCCGGGTGTGTTTCATTTCGGCGCCCGCCGTTGAGGCGCTACGCCGTGCCGGGGATTGAGATGTTCAGATTTTTACCGGGGATTGTCCTGGTTCAGGCGTCGACCATCGCGCTGGTGCTGGCGATCGAGAACACCGATACGCGGACCTACTGGATCACGATCGCCATGATCGTGCTGGTCATCAGCCTGCTGGCGGCCTTCTGGTTTACCTCCATTGCGAATCATATGCACAAGGACACGGTCTCGCGTGTCAAGGAGCGATATGCCAGGGAACGGGAAAAGCTGCGTGTCAAGACCGAGCGCGAGAAGACGAAAGTCGTCGAAGAGACACACAAGCGGATCCTGAAAGGGGCCAATCGCGCCCATGCAAAGGCCAATTTCAAGGTTGGCGTGGCCGCCGCCGGTGCCGTCGGCGTCGGAATCCTGATGCTGTTCACCGAGTTCCTGACCCTGGGGCTGCTGACACTGTCCACCGCCGGCGGCGCCCTGGTCGGATACGGCACCCGGGTCCGGCAGGACAAGCTCACGAAAAAGAACAAATCGCTCGAGGTCGTGTCCGACGGTCAGGAGCCGCCCCGGGTCATCGAAGCGCCGCAGGCCCGCCGGATTACAGCCTCCGGCGAAAAACGGGAAGACTGAGAGACCCGCACTCCGGAAACCCGTCCCGGTTTCGGGCCGCCTTGTTCACGGACCAGGCCGGTATCCACCCGATTCTTCCGCGTAGATACGTCCGGAAATCTTCTCTACGTCCGGTTCGCGGCGATGGCTGCCGTGATCGATTCCAGGCGGCGTTCGCGCAGCGCACTCATGACTGCGCCGCCCCGTGCTCCGGCCGCGACGATCGGTTTGGGGTCAACCCGGGCGGCGGTGGCGTGACACCTTTCCAGGATTTCCGCCTGGGGGTACGGCGCACTCTCCAGTCCCTTGCGTCCCCGGTGGTCCGCCTCGCACGCAACAAGATACTCGTGAAACCGGGCAGGTCTGCGGAATGCGTCCAGCGATTCGAACAGGCAGAGCATGGTGGCGGGCCGCAACTCCAGCGCCCGGTGGGCGTGCAGGTGATATCTTGCCGTTATGACCGCGAGGTCCCTGAAGCTGTTGGGGACGCGGATTCGCGCACAGAGGTTTTCGACCAGGACCGCGCCCCGCTCTTCGTGGCCGTGGTGTTTCGGCCATTCCGCGCGCGGGGTCGCCCCCTTGCCCAGATCGTGGGTCAGTGCGGCAAACCGCACCTCGGGCTTGGTGGACAGGCGAGCCGCCTGCTCGAGGACCATCATCGTATGGACGCCGGTATCGACCTCGGGGTGGTAGACCTTCGACTGCGGGATACCCCATAGCCGGTCTATCTCCGGGAAAATGACCGCCAGGGCGCCGCATGCCCTCAAGACCTCGAAGAACTCCGCAGGGGTATCTTCCATGAGCGCCTTGAGGAGTTCCTGCCAGACCCGTTCCGGGACCAGGGCATCCGTCTCGCCGGCTTCTACCATGCAGCGCATGAGGTCCATGGTTTCGTCTGCGACACGAAAACCGAGCTTCCTGAACCGGGCAGCGAAACGCGCCACGCGCAGAATACGTACCGGGTCCTCGACGAACGCGGGCGAGGTATGCCGCAACAGTCGCGTCTCGATGTCCTGCCGACCACCCTGGTGGTCGATGATCGCCCCGTCGTGATCGCGGGCCAGCGCGTTGATGGTCAGGTCGCGACGCAACAGATCTTCGCGCAACGTGACACCCGGGTCCGCGTGGACCGTAAAGCCCTTGTATCCCGGCGCCGTTTTCCGTTCCGTGCGGGCCAGCGCATACTCCTCTGCGGTTTCCGGATGCAGGAACACGGGAAAGTCTTTTCCTACCGGTCGGTAGCCCAGATCCACCATTTCCTGCGGCGTGGAGCCGACCACGACCCAGTCCCTTTCCGTTACCGGTAACCCGAGCAGTTCGTCACGTACGGCCCCGCCAACCAGATAGATTTTCATGGGATTATGGTAGCATCACTCCCCCTACATGCCGTGCAAACACCGCCATCCGCGCAACCCGAATCCGGGCCGTTTCACCCGGCGAGTCGGCGTCATGATGTTACTGGCCGCCTCCACTCTCGCGTTCGGCGCCTGCAGTCATCTTGCGTATTACCACCAGGCCGTCTCCGGCCACATGGATATCATGTCTCGCCGCGAGCCGGTCGACGCCGTGATCGCAGACGCGTCCACCTCCCCCGAACTTGTCGAACGACTGGCGCGCGCCCGGGAGCTGCGGGAATTCGCCAGTCACGAACTGTCGCTGCCCGACAACGGGAGTTATCGAAGTTACGTCGACATTGGACGGGATGTCGTCACCTGGAACGTGTTTGCCGTTCCGGAGCTGTCGTTGACGCCGAAGCAATGGTGTTTCCCCATCGCGGGTTGCGTTGCATACCGCGGCTACTTTCGGGAGGAGGACGCGCGGAATTATGCCCGGCGACTCGGCGGCGAAGGCTGGGACGTGCATGTGGGTGGCGCCGCGGCCTATTCCACCCTGGGCTGGTTTGATGATCCCCTGTTGAATACCGTGGTCGATCGTGGAGAGGCGTCGATGGCCGGCGTGATTTTTCACGAGCTCGCCCACCAGCGACTGTACATCGATGATGATACCTCGTTCAACGAATCTTTCGCTGTGGCCGTACAGCAGGCCGGCGTCCAGCGCTGGCTGGCATCACAGGGCAGCCAGGCGCGGATCGAAGGCTATCAACGCTATCTGCGGATCAGGCAGGACTTCGTGGCGCTGGTTCACCGGACCCGGGAGGTGCTCGCGGAAGTCTACGGGGGGGATGAAAGCGACGGTCGAAAGCGGCGCCGCAAGGCAGAAGTACTGGCGAACATGCGCCGCAGCCTTGAGGCGTTGAAGGAGACCTGGGGCGGATATCCGGGGTACGACCCATGGTTCGACGGTGACATGAACAACGCCAGGTTATTGTCGGTTTTCCTGTATGGGGACAAGGTGGCGGCGTTTCTGGATCTACTCGAAGCGTGCGGAGGCGATTTTGCCAGATTCTACGCTCGCGGCCGGGAGATCGGGGCGCAGGAACCCGGACAGCGAACGGTCGCGCTCACGGGTCGACCGCATTGCGACACGGGTACGTGAGGCCCGATGCCAGCCGTTATCCTTGCGTCGCCGTGTCTGCCCCGACACGGGTTTTCCGCAGCGCCTGCATCCTGGACTGCTGGTCCCGCTTACCCAGGTAGACGGGTGCCACTGATTCAAGAGAGGTCGCGCATCGTTCACCCTCGTCGCACACGCTGTCGACAGAGAGCGAATGCAGGTTGTCCTTCGAGAACGGCTTGCCCGGAAAGTACTCGAGTGTTGCGGCCTGCAGGGCGGACACCCAGTCGGGCAGACCGACAATGACCCGGCGGTGGTTCGTCAGCCTGGCCGTGTAGGAAACCAGCTCTTTCAGGGTGTACTCATTCGGCCCGCAGAGGTCGTAGCTGCGACCCCAGCTGGCCGGATTGTCCAGTGCGTCGACGAAGGCGCGCACCACGTCACCGACATAGACTGGGGCGAACCGCGCGTTCGGACAAGCAAGCGGCAGTCCCAGGGGTGTTATCCGCAGGATTCCCGCGAATCGATTGAGAAAACTGTCCCCTGGACCGAAAATGACCGAGGGCCTGAACGAGGTGGTCCGAAATCGCTCCCCCGAGGCCGACATCACCGCATTCTCGCCCTCGCCCTTGGTGCGCAGATAGTGGCTCGGCCCTTTTTCTGCGTCGGCATGCAACGCGCTCATGTGCAACAGGCGCGTGATCCCCTGGTTTTCGCAGGCGCGGACCACGTGCTTCGGGAGTTCGACGTGTACCCTTACGAATCCCTTTCCGTCGTGGCCCTTTTCGTTGAGGATGCCGACGAGATTGACGACGGTATCGCAGCCGGCGATGGCGTTCTCCAGTTGCTTCGGCTCGTGGATGTCCGCTTCAATCAGGCGCACGGTGGGTAACACCTGGAAGTCGCGGTTTCGGTGGGGTCTGCGCGAGGGAATGCGAATTTCGTGTCCCGCATCCGCCAGGCTGGCCACCAGGTGGTGCCCCACGAAGCCGGTGCCACCAAGAATACAGATCGTTCTATTTTTCATGTCGGGATGTTGCTGGTCAGTCGTGCCGGGGTGGGTATTGTACACATTTGCCGGAGCGATTCCGGCGGGCGGGGGCGAGTGGCAGTACGCGGCCCTGTCATCGGCTGGCGTGCCGAAATGTGTACCGTCAGCTTCGACACCTCGCGCTCGAGTGGTTTCCCTGCGGCGGTCTGTCGGGGGGCGTCGTGCGGCAGGCGGAACAGGCGACGCCGCAGCCGGAGGACGTGGTGCGTTTCGAACGCCGTTTCCAGCGTCCAAGCGTCGCCAGGCCGACAGACAGGATGACGATCGAAAGTGCGATCCATTCCTGCAGCAGGGGACTCATGTCGGTGCGGCCGTCAAATCCGGCTGCCGATCTGGAACACGAAGAGTGCCGCCAGATAGCCGAGTGCCGTCATGTAGGTCCAGGCAAACAGCGCCCAGGGCCAGCTGTCCGCCTCACGCCGGATGGTCGCGACGGTGGCGACGCACTGCAGGCAGAAGGCGTAGAAGACGAGCAGCCCGAGCACCATCGGCAGCGTGTAGACCGGGTCCCCGTTCGGCCACTGCGCCGCCTGCAATCTCTCCTTGAGACTATCGCTTTGCTCGTCGACGTCCTGTCCTACCGCGTAGATGGTGCCGAGAACCGCGATGACCACCTCACGTGCGGGAAATCCGGCGATGACCGCCGCGGAGACCTTCCAGTCCCAGCCCAGGGGGCGGAAGACGGGCTCGACGGTTCGGCCCATCCTGCCAAGAAAGCTCTGCTCCAGATACGCCGCGGCCTCTTGATTGTCGAGATCCAACAGGCGGTCGTTCAGGTCGACTCCGCTGAGTTGATTCGACGCCTCCGCCCGCTGCGTCGTGTAGGCATCGTGGACCGCAGCAGGGCGAGGGAAGTAGGCCAGTGCCCAGACGATCAGCGCAACGGTGAAAATGACGGTGCCCGCGCGCCGCAGGAAGGTCAGCGCACGGTCCATCAGCCTGAGGAGGACCGATTTCAAGTTCGGCCGTCTGTAGGGAGGGAGCTCCATGAGAAAGGTCGGTGTCGGTCCGCGCAGCAGCGTTTTCTTGAGCACGAAGGCCGTCAGTACGCCGCCGAGTATCCCGAGCAGGTACAGGCCGAGCAGGACGAGACCCTGCAGGTTGACCCATCCGCCCAGCCAGGACTGCTGCGGAACGAAGGCCGCGATCAGTAGCGCGTACACCGGGAGCCGCGCCGAACACGTCATGAAAGGGGCGGCGAGTATGGTCGCGATGCGGTCGCGCCGGTTCGGGATCACGCGGGTCGCCATGATACCGGGGACCGCACAGGCGAAGCTGGACAGCATGGGGATGAAGGACTGGCCTGACAAGCCACACCAGCGCATCAGGCGGTCCATCAGAAACGCCGCCCGTGCCATATAGCCCGTATCTTCCAGAAGAATGATGAAGGCGAAAAGGATGAGGATCTGGGGCAGGAAAATGACCACGCTGCCGACACCGGCGATCATGCCGTCGGTCAGCAGGCTCGACAGGGCGCCGGGCGGCAGATACCCCGACAGGGTCGCGCCCAGCCACGCGGCGCCCGTATCGATCATTTCCATCATCGGAGTGGCCCAGGAGAAAACGGCCTGGAAAACCGCCGCCATCACGAGAATAAACAGCAGACTTCCCCAACCGGGGTGGCTGACGAAACGGTCGATGTGGTCAGACCAGTTTCCGCGGGTTTCCTGGCGGGTCTCGACCCCGTCCACCACACCGTTTATCCACGTGTATCGTGACCGTGCCTCGAGTCCGCTGAGCGCCTGGCCTTCGCCGATCTCCCGACGCAAATCGTCGAGGCGCGCAGACATGTCCTCGACTGCGATTTTCTGCAGACGCTTTTCGGCGTAGCCCCCGGTGTCGATCAGCGCGCGCTCGACTTCGTGATCATCGATCGCCAGGTTTCTGCCGCGCAATTCTTCTCCCAGGGATTCCGCGGCCTGCTTCAGTTCGGGCAGCAGTCTGATTGACGGAGAATGTCCGTGGTCCAGCGTTTCCTCAAGGACCCGCTTCAGGTCGTCGATTCCCTCGCCGCGTGCCGCGATCATGGGCACCACCCGGGCATCCAGCGCGCCGGCAAGTGAGGGTCCATCGACACGGACCCCCTTGCGCTCGGCGACGTCCGTCATGTTCAGGGCGACGACCACCGGAAGGCCCATCTCGAGCACCTGGCTTGCCAGATACAGGTTTCGGCGCAGATTGGATGCGTCGACGAGAAGCAGCACCGCCTCGGGTCTGTTCAGGTCATCGAACCGCCCGAGCAGGGTATCGATGGCGACCATCTCGTCGGGTGACTGTGCGGCGAGGGAGTAGGTTCCGGGGACATCTACGAGTTGAACATCTCCCGAAGGCAGGGTCAGGGTGCCGGTGTGCTTCTCAACGGTCACGCCGGGGTAGTTCCCCGTTTTCTGGCGCAGGCCGGTCAGGGTATTGAAGAGCGTACTCTTGCCGGTATTCGGGTTTCCGACGAGCGCAACGGAGCGCACGGGGCGGATCACGTTCCCGGCAGCGGGGCTTTCCGCCTTCGGGGCGCGCGCCGAGTCGCTGTGGGTCATGAAAGCGATTCGACGCGGATGGTGCTTGCTTCGTGGCGACGCAGCGACAGCGCGTAATCCATCACGCGGATTTCGATCGGATCCCCTGCCGGGGCGCGCCGCACAACCTGAACCTCACTGCCTTCCACAAGGCCGAGGGACATGATGCGCTGCGCCAGGGGGCCCATGTCGGTAAATCTGGTGACCCGGGCACGTTCTCCGGGTTTCAGGTCCGCGAGTGAACGTTCCATGGGGCTAGTGCTCTATCCAACTGATAAGGCGATTTCTGGAAAATGACATACCATCCTGCTTGTCTTTTCGTCCGTCTTCGGCGTTGCGGCAACGGTTGCATAGAACGACTATGCGCCCGTTACCGCGCCTTGAAGACGAACGATAATCC
>JAYENI010000200.1:7125-26832 GCA_034722015.1 Pseudomonadota bacterium | reverse complement strand
CGATCCCTTCCGTGACGTCGTTTCACTCCTATACTGGTTCAGGCAGTTCGGCGTGCCACCGTCATTGTATGATCCGCCGGCGTTACCTATCCTCACTTCATCGGCGCAGATCGTTCCGGGGGGGGGGGCGGCTAACAGCATGCCCGTTGTGCCAGGACACCTTTGTACCCGTGCGTCAGCGATCTTTCTTGCGATACTGGTTTGTTCGGTGTCGTTTGCCATTGCCGGGGAGAACGGGATTCCCGTCGTCGAAATCGGCGATGAACGACACGAGATTACCCTCGAGGGACGCTTCGCGTACTACCTGGATCCGTCCGGTCGACTCGGTATCCCGGATGTCAGCGCTCCGGGGTTCGCGGAACGCTTTGTGAGGGCGGACGCCGACAATATCGAACTCGGTTATACGGACTCCGCCGTATGGGTCACTTTCCTGCTGCGGGACACGCACCCGAACGACCCCGACTGGCTGCTGGAGTTCGACTACCCGCTCCTCGACCGCATCGATGTCTACTGGCCGGACGGGAAGGGCGGCTGGCGCAGTTTGTCCATGGGCGACACCTTGCCGTTCCATGAGCGCCCGGCGGAGTTTCGCAGCTTTCTCGTCCCGCTGGCGCATGAGACCCGGGAACCGCGCCGCTACTTCGTTCGCCTGCAGACGCGCAGTTCCATGCAGGTGCGGCCCACCCTCAATCCGCGCGACACGTTCTTTCAGGATGAGGCCCGAAAGGAGTTCGTCTACGGCATCATGTATGGCGTGATGCTGCTGATGGTGATCTACAACGGTTTTCTGTATTTCGCGGTAAGGGACGTTACCTACCTGGTCTACGTCGTTTGTGTTCTTGCCGGGACGTTCTTCATCATGGCCTACAACGGCCATGCCTTTCAGTACCTGTGGCCTGAATACCCCGAGTGGGCAAACACGGTCATTCCACTGTCTTCCTCGGTCTGGATGGTGGGGACAGCGCTGTTCACGCAACTGTTTCTCGAGACGCGCCGGTATACGCCTACGATCAGAAAATGGATCAACGGTATGATCGTGCTCTCGACCATCGCCGTAATCGTGTCGTTGTTTGCCGATTACCGTTATTCGATCCGAATCAGCACCGCACTCGGTCTGATCAACGGCCCGCTGATTCTCGTAGCCGGCATCGTCAGCTGGTGGCGGGGAAATCGCGCAGCCAGGTTCTTCGCCCTTGCATGGGTGTTCTACTCCACGGGGACCGCCATGCTGGTCCTGAGTCGCCTGGGGCTGGTCCCGGACAATTTCCTCACCCACAATGCCGCGGCGATCGGTCTGCTGACGGAAATCATCATCCTGTCGTTCGCGTTGAGCGACAAGTATCGGTTGATGACCGATAAACTCCAGGGCTATTCACGGGAACTGGAACGCCAGGTTCAGGAAAGGACCGCCGAATTGCGGCAAGCCAACGGTCTCCTCGAGGAGATGTCTCTCAATGACCCCCTGACGAAAGTTGCCAACCGCCGACGCTTCGACACCGTGCTCAGGGAGGAGTGGGAGCGGCACAGGCGTCACCGCGAGACTCTGTCCCTGCTCCTCATCGACGTGGACGACTTCAAGGGGTACAACGATCATTTTGGTCACCTGCAGGGTGACGAATGCCTCCGCCGGGTCACCGAGGCGATCAAGGAGGGGCTCCAGCGACCCGGTGATCTGGCAGCGCGCTACGGAGGCGACGAGTTTGCCGTCATACTTCCCGATACCTCGCTGAAGGGGGCAGTCAAGGTCGCGGAGTACATCAGTCAGGGCCTATGTGCGCTGAAGATAGCGCACAGGCCCGGATATACACACGGATGTGTGACCCTCAGCATTGGTGTTGCGAGTGCCATCCCCGAAGCGGGGCAGGCACCGGAAGACCTGTTTCAGGCCGCGGACCTGGCGCTCTACGAGTCGAAGAACAGCGGAAGGAAGCGGGTGACTACGCAGGATGTAGTCGATACCGCGGCAGATTAGGAGACTTTTGTCATTCACGCCGGGGACTGACGGAACCGTAAGCGGGTAACATAGCGGGTCTCGCACCCTGCGCGACGAATTGGGATACTAACCACTTCCGTATATGGCGTCGCCAGCGAGATCGGCCCGTCACTATGGTCCGAGGACGGCGGAGTGGCTGGTACCGACCCACAACCGGCGCATTTGTGCGCTGACTTGAAAGAAAAGATTTCATGATCTCGAAACTCCTGCTCACCGCCGCGGTTATCGCGGGTTTTGTGCTTTATCTTCGTTACAGCGGGGCTCAGGGGGACGAAAACGACGAGAGATCGGCGGCGCCGCGCCGGTCCGCGGACCCGACTTTCAGTCAGGGGCTGCGTATTGCCGTCATCATCCTGGTGGCGTTCATGATCCTGGGTTCCGGTGTGTATCTCTATTTCGAATGGCAGGACCGATACCGGGTCGTCAGCGTGCGGGTGGTCAATACCCGGAACGGACAAAGCGTGTCATATGAGGCGCGGCGCGGTGATGTCGGGGAGAAATCTTTCGTGACCCTGGACGGGTTGCGGGTCACGCCGGCGGAGACGGAGCGGATCGAAATGACGGCGACCGGTGATATCTCGCGGTGAGGCAGGGCAAATGACAATCGTCGGGGAGACTTCGACGATCTGGCAGGGTGTCGCGCTTGGATGGCGGCGGGACTGGCGGACATTCGTCGTCCTGCACCTTGTGTACACCGGGCTCGGTGTCGTGGTCCTCGCGCCGCTGGTTGGCCTCCTGGTCCGCCTGATGCTCAGGTTGTCCGGACGACCGGCGCTCGCCGACCAGGACATCCTCGGGTTTGC
Source organism: Pseudomonadota bacterium (assembly GCA_034722015.1). Classification (GTDB taxonomy): domain Bacteria; phylum Pseudomonadota; class Gammaproteobacteria; order JAJDOJ01; family JAJDOJ01; genus JAJDOJ01. The sequence goes on along the minus strand of JAYENI010000200.1, from coordinate 24,036 downwards.
CCTGACGGTGCCGGGACTGGTCTCGATGATCCTCGTAGTGGCCGTCCTGATTTCCGTCATGGCGCTGGAGCAGGTCTCGCTGATGGGCGTCGCGGTCGCGTCCGCCGGCGGCAGGCAAACGGGATTGCTGGACGCGTTGCTTCTCCCCGTGATCAGGATACGGGACATCCTGTCGTTCGCGTTGCGGCTGGTGGTTCGCGTCCTTGTGCTGGTAGTGCCTTTTCTCGCGCTGGGTGGCGCGGTGGCGTGGATGCTACTCACGGACCACGACATCAACTATTACCTTTCCGAGCGTCCGCCGGTGTTCAAGGCGGCGGTTGCCGTGATCGCGACCCTGCTGATCGTGATGACCATTCTGCTGGTCCGCAAACTCATCGCCTGGGTGCTGGCCCTGCCGCTCGTGCTGTTTGCCCGGGAGGCGCCGGCGCGTGCCTTCGGCGAGAGCGAACGACTTCTCGAGGGCAACAAGCGGGGGTTGTTGGCGGCTTTTGTCGTCTGGGCACTCGCGGTCTTGATGCTTGGCGCGGTCCTGGGTGGCATCGTCCAGCTCCTCGGAATGGGGGTCGTCCCGCATTTCCAGCATTCCCTGAAGGTTCTCGTCGTCGTACTCGGTGGCCTGTTCGCCCTTTGGTCCCTCGGCAACCTGATCATCACGGCCTTTAGCTCGGCAACCTTTGCGCTGATCCTGACTACCGCATACGAACGCTTTGGTCCCGGTGTCGACACGGAAGTACTTGAAGAGGGGCGGCGGCATCAGGAGTCCCGAGGCTGGCGATTTTCGATGCCGGGTCTGGTGCTCGCCCTGGTCGTCGCGGTGGTCGTGGCCGCCGGAACGGGCGGCTGGCTCCTCAAGGGTGTGCAGGTAGACGATGACGTGGAGGTCATCGCACACCGCGGCGCGGCGGGTAAGGCACCGGAGAATACACTGGCATCGGTGCGGCAGGCCATCGAGGACGAGACCGACCGGGTCGAGATCGACGTCCAGGAAACCGCGGATGGCCAGGTGGTGGTGGTTCACGACAGCGACTTCATGAAGATCGCGGGCGTACCGCTGAATGTCTGGGACGGGACACTCGAACAGATTCGCGAGATCGATGTCGGCAGCAAGTTCGACCCCGGTTTCTCGGGAGAGCGCGTGCCGACGCTGCGGGAGGTGCTCGAGACGGCACTCGGAAAGGCCCGGGTCGTTATCGAACTCAAGTACTACGGCCACAACGACCAGCTGGAGCGTCGCGTGGTCGACGATGTCGAGGCGACGGCCATGGTGGCGGAAGTTTCGATCATGTCGTTGCACCAGCCGGGAATCGAGGAAATCCGTCGACTTCGCCCTGACTGGCCCACGGGTCTGCTGACCGCCAGGGCGCTTGGCGATCTGACCCGGATCGATGCCGATTTTCTCGCCGTCAACTCGGGGATGGCGACGCCGGGATTCATCCGCAGGGCGCAGGCTGCCGGTCGCGACGTGTGGGTCTGGACGATCAATGATCCGGTCTCGATGTCTCGCATGATGTCGCTGGGCGTCGACGGTATCATTACCGACGAGCCCGAAATGGCGCGCGACGTGCTCCGGGAACGCGCCGACATGGGAACCATCGAACGCCTGCTGGTCCACGTCGCCGTCCTGTTCGGTCGGCCCATTCCGCCGCGAAGCTACCGCGATGACGCTCCCTGAAAGCGGCGACGCAGCCGGGAGGGCCGTGAACGGCCACAAATACGCTGTAGGACAGCGCGGTTGTGGGCGTCGAACAGTGGTCAGGCTCGTGCTGTGTGCCGGCGTGACCGTCTCGCCTGGCGTGGCCGCTGGCGAGTCACGGCTCGACACCCTGGAACGAACGCTGGAGATGAAGCGCCATGAAACCCTGGGTGCGGTCAAGGCGGACCCCGCGAATTCGCTCTCCCCGTTCACCACCGATGGCTGCAGCGGGGGGCTGTCGATCGGGTGGCGCTACGCGTCGCGCCAGTACCCGGAATTCGCCGGCCTGCACGGTGAAACGCCCCCGTGGGAGCCGTGTTGCGTGACACATGACCGGGCTTATCATACCGGGGGGCCACGTGATGCGACCGCCGAAGAGAGTTTCTCCGCTCGCAGGGAGGCAGACGGGATCTTGCGGCAATGCGTGCGGGAAACCGGGATGGGACGCGCCTCCATTGTGGCCGAGGAATATGATGTCCCGGTCTCTAGGGTGCGGATGCTGTACATGGCCGTGGCGGACTTGATGTATCGCGCGGTCCGCGTCGGCGGGGTTCCCTGCACCGGGCTGCCCTGGCGCTGGGGTTACGGCTGGCCGGAGTGCCCCTGACAGGATGCCCCCGCTCTCACGCGGGAAACTTGTACGGCGCCCTGTCACTTTTTAAGGCGATTTCTGTCAAATAATGTACCACCTCACTTGTCTTTTTGTTCGTCTTCGGCGTTGCGGCAACGGTTGCATAGTTCGACTATGCGCCCGTTACTGTGCGTTGAGGACGAACGAAAATCCGGCGTGATCCGGTACATTATTTTCCGGCAATCGCCTCAGGTCGTCGGGGAGACGCCCAGCACGATGTCCCAATCCGCCGTCAGCGTGTTTTCCGCCGTACCGGACGGCCTGAACGGGGCGGTCACCAGTCGGCGCTGGTCATCCGGAACGCGCTGGTAGAGAAAATCCGTTTCATTGCGCGGTTCCCCGGCGACATAGAGCTGGGTGACGAACGGCGCTTGGCCGGGCGGGAACACCGCGACGTGAATATGGGGCGTCCGGCCGGGGTAGGGGACCGGCCGGATGGTACGGAAGCGATAGCGACCCCGGTGATCGCTGACCGTGTGCCCGAAACCCTGGAAACCCGGGTCGACGGGACGGTCACCATTCTCGCGCGGGTGGCGGTATCGCCCGTTGGCGTCACATTGCCATATCTCGACACGCAGACCCGTCAGTGCCTTTCCGTTTCGGTCAACAATACGCCCCGTAAGGTCCGCTATCTTTCCGGCCGCGGGCTCTGCCCTTCCCATGACGTGGACCAGGTCGCTGTCGTCGTCGAGCGGGAGATCAACCGGATAGAACGGACCCGCCGACTGGCGCGGGGTCTCACGCAGCACGCCGGCCAGCGCGGGTCGGGTGTTCGCGAACAGGAGTCCGATGGCGCCCAGCAAACGTCGCCTTCGTGGATCTGCTGACATGGGGGTTCTCCGGGGTAATCTTTAAGATGAGACCGGAGGTTCCTCATCGGGTTCCTCGCCCTGTGTTTGAGCGGGCGCCATCTTTGCACGCGCGGTGCGACAAGACACGCCGCAATACCAGGATTGTGAATCGTGCGGGAAGCGGATCATCGCAGGTTTCGAGGCATGGGCGAACCCGGGAACTTGTCGCGAAGAGCGCCGGGCGGCAATAATGAGAACTCGCAGCCGGCGGGACCTGTCACCGGGACCCGCCGGCGAACGCCACCGAACAAGCCGGGCACCCCCATGCCGACGATCCGCACGATCGAACTCGACGTCCTGAAGCCACATGATCCCAACGTACTGGAGTTCGCGGAGGCCATCGCCGCACTGGGTCCGGACTACCGTGTCGATCTGGATGTCGTGGAAATGGATGACAAGACCGAGACGCTGACGGTACTGATCGAGGGGCAGGCCCTCGATTTCACCGCGATCGAGGCCGTCATCAGGTCTCTGGGCGGTTCGGTCCACAGCATCGACAAGTGTCTCGTCGTGGGCGACGCGACGGACGAAACCTGAATCGCGCTTTTTCGTGGCACTCGCCGACAAGGTACGTCTGGCCCTGCGCATCGGTCGCCCGGAGGCGATTGCAAGGCGGTATTTCGTGACCAACGGGTTCGACGGTGCGCTGACCCTTCTCGGTCTCCTGATGGGATTTCGGATCGCTGGCGTGGAAGCGCCGGAGGTGGTGCTCGCCGCCGGGTTCGGGACTGCCGTCGCGCTGGGCGTCAGTGGGCTTTCGAGTGCCTGGATCAGCGAGACGGCAGAGCGCAGACAGGAACTCGACAAGCTGAAGGCCGCCATGGTCGAACCGCTCGAAGGCAGCGCTCACGAGCATGCCGCACTGCTTGCGCCGGTCCTGGTCGCCCTGGTCAACGGCTTGTCCCCGTTTCTCATTGCCCAGGCGATCCTTTGTCCCCTGTGGCTGACCCGGACAGGGACGTCGCTTCCGGTATCACCGGTCGACGCCGGCATTGTCACGGCGCTTGTACTGGTCTTTCTACTGGGGACCTTCCTCGGCCACGTTGGAGGAACCCACTGGTTCTGGTCGGGACTGAGGGCGCTGATGCTGGCCGTTGCGACGGTCGGGTTGATCATGCTATTGGGGGTTTGACGCAGCACCGGCTGGCGGTCCGCAGCGACCTCTCGCAGGCACGGGAGTTAAGGCGATTTCTGTCAAATCATGTACCACCTCACTTGTCTTTTCGCCCGTCTTCGGCGTTGTGGCAACGGTTGCATAGTGCGACTATGCGCCCGTACCGCGCCTTGAAGACGAACGAAAATCCGGCGTGATCCGGTACATTATTCTCCGGCAATCGCCTAAGGGATTTTCTGCCGGGTAGCTCACCGCCGGTGGCGGACTACAATCAGCAATTCCGTGAAGCGGAAAGGAATCAGTCGAGATGAAAGCGTTCAAGTATCTGGCGGTAGGCGTCCTGGTCGTCGTCGTGTTGGTCGCCGCGGCGATCACGTCACTGGCGCTCGTGGATTTCAACCGCTACAAGGGCGTGATCGAGAAACAGGTCTCGGCGGCCACGGGGCGTGAGTTTCGAATCGCGGGGGATTCGGAACTCAGTGTGTCGCTCGTCCCGGGTATCGTACTGCGGGATGTCAGCCTGGCGAACGCCTCCTGGGGGAGCGAGCCCCAGATGGTCCAGGTAGGAGAGGCGGAACTGCAAGTGGCGCTGATACCCTTGCTCGGGGGTCGCATCGAGGTCAGGAAACTGGTCCTGACAGACCCGGTCATTCTGCTTGAGACCGACGCCGAAGCCGCACGCAACTGGGCAATGGGCGATGATGTCGCACCGGCCCATCCCGGGGACACGGGAGAGGACGGTGTTGGCATCGACGTCGCGTTGTATGAAGTCAGGCTGGAAAACGTTCGCTTTCTGTATCGGGACGGGGTATCGAAGCGGGAAACCGCGCTGGACGTGGAGGAGATGACCATCGTCCGGAACGATTCGGAGCAGCTGACGTGGAAGGCCTCCGCTGTCCTGAATGAAATCCCTGTCTTGATTGATGGCACGACGAGCTACCTGAGCGACCTGCTGAACAATCGGCCATTTCAGAGCGAGATGACCGGCACGATCGGCAACGTGAAATTCACCATGACCGAGACCGTCAGCGAGCCAGTGGGGGCGCTTGATCTCGACGTCAAGGCGACGGTCGACGCCCCCGATCTGGAGACGATCTCACGCCTTGTCGGTACCGGGCTGCCGGCGATTTCCCCTGTCCGCCTCGAGGGAGAGATTTCCGATGCCGGAGACGCCTACCAGGTTCGTCTGGGGGGCGATGCCGCCGACATCAAGCTCGCACTGGGTGGTCTGGTAGGCAAAACGCTGGACGGTGCGGGAATGGACATCGACTACTCGGTCGAGGCGCCGGATCTCAGGACCGCCGCACTCATCGCAGGCACGGAGCTTCCGGAGATCGGCCCCGTCAAGCTGTCCGGAAAGGCATCTGAGGCCGAAGGATTCTACCGCCTGACGGCGAAAGGTTCCCTGGCGGACCTGGGTCTCGACGCGCAGGGTCGGATCGCCCGGTCGTTCGAGCCGGAGGGCATGACGGCGACGGCGAAGGTCGAGGCGCCGAACTTCGAGACCGTCTCGAAACTGGCAAAGACGGATATTCCGGATGTCGGCCCCCTCAGCGTCAAGGCGGAGCTGACCGAGGCCGGCAAGGTCTACGAGGTTTCCCTGGACGGTACCGCGGGCGAGGTTCACCTGGTGACAGACGGCACGGTGGCGGATTCCCTGGATGGCAAGGGCATCGACCTGAACGTCGCGCTCAAGGCGCCCGACCTCAAGGTGCTCGGGGAACTCGGCGGCACGGAACTCCCCCCGGTGGGTCCGATCGACGTCAAGGCGAGGCTTGTCGACATCGAAGGTGGCTACAAGGTGTCCGGGCTGCAGGCAACTGCAGGGAACAGTGACCTGAAAGGCGAGGCCGCTGTCGCCTACGAGACCAAACCCGTGGGGGTGTCGGTCAAACTGGCCAGCGATCGTCTCGATCTGTCACCGTTCGAGAAGGAGCAACCGGCGAAGAAGGAAACGGAAGAATCGACGCCCGAAAAGACCGAATCAATGGAAAAGGGGTCGAATGACCGGGTCTTTTCAGACGCACCGCTACCCTTCGACAAACTGAAAACGGTCGATGCCGATGTCGCATTCGATGCGAAGTGGCTGGAGATGCGGAACCGGGACCTGAAGGACGTTGTGGTCAGGTTGAAACTCGAGGGGGGCAGACTCGATGTTCAGCCACTGAAGGCCCAGACCGGAAACGGGTTCGTCAAGGGCGACATCATGGTTGACGCATCGATACCGAAGCCGACACTCGACATCAAACTGGATGCGACAGGCGTCGTGCTGGGGGACATCAAGGGTCTCAAGGACGTTATCACCGGCGGCAGGACGAAGGCGACGGTTGACCTCGCAGGTGCCGGCAACTCCGTGCGCGAGATCATGGCCGGACTCAACGGCAAGGTCGTGGTCGATGTCGGCAAGGGTGAAATGGACAACAACGCGATCAATCTGATCGGCGCGGACATCATCGTCCAGTTTCTGGGCGCCATCAACCCATTAGGCGAGAAAACGACCAAGGCGCCCATGGACTGTGCGGTCGTTAATTTTAGTATCGAGGATGGGGTTGCAACGACAGACAAGGGTATCGTGCTCGAGACCGACAAGATGTTCGTGATCGGCAATGGCCAGATAGACCTCGATTCCGAAAAGATCGATATCGCGATCCGCACCCAGGGCCGCGAGGCGCTGGGGGTCAATGTCGGTGATGTCACCAAGATGATGGGCGTCGGCGGAACGCTGGCCCACCCGACACCGGCCCTGGACGTCGAGGGCACCGCAGCGGCGGGTGCCACCGTCGGCGCGGCCGTGATGACCCTTGGGCTTTCCTATGCCGCCCAGAAGGCGCTGGAAACCGCCGTCAAGGATCGCACCCCCTGTCTGACCGCCCTGGGCAGGGCTCCGAAGCCCGAAGAGGGGAAGGCGGAAGAGGGAAAACCCGAAAAGGAGAATACGGAACTCCCACCGGGTTCCAGGACGGGGCAATGAGGCGCGGATGGTGTGGCCGTGTGTGTCGCGTCGATTTGTGTGTTCCGAGATAGTGCGGAACACTGGTGATCGTACTATCTAACTCGCAAGAATCTCTCGAACGCCGGGGCGGTCAGCGGCTCGGAGAGATAGTGGCCCTGGACCAGATCGCACCGGCAGCGGCGCAGAAAATCCAGATGTTCCACATCTTCGACACCAACGGCGACGACCCGGATATTCAGCGTGTGAGCGAACGCAATGATGGCTCGTGTAAGGTTGGCGTTTGTGGGATCTGATATTATGTGTTGCAGAAAACGGCGATCTATTTTTACCTCTTCTACCGCCAGATGCCTGAGCCGAACGAGTGAGGAATGGCCAGTTCCAAAATCATCCAGCGCCAGTGATACGCCCATGCCGTTGATGCGTTTGAGCATGTCAATGGTATCTTCCGAGAGGTCAAGGGCGGCGCTTGCGGTTATCTCAAGTCCGATATAGGGCACGGTGCCGTCCACGACGGCCTCGTTCAGGGTTTGTTTAAACTTTTCGAAATATCCTGCATCCTGAACTTGGTGGCAGGAAACATTCATCCACAATCGGGTGGGAGAGGGTAAGCCGTCCCGCAAGGTATTGGCCATCCCGACCACTTGACCCAGGACCCAGGAGCCGATGTCCTTTATCAGCTCCGTATTTTCCACCACGGGTATGAACTCATTGGGCAGGACAAGGCCTCTGTCAGGGTGCCGCCAGCGTAACAGTGCTTCGGCGCTTTCCACGCTGCCCGTTTCGGTGTTAATGATCGGTTGATACCAGAGTTCCAGCTCACCTTTGTTCAGAGCACGACGCAGCTCGGGAAGCTTGCGTTTACGAAAGCCACTGTTGGTATCCTTCCGATAGATGCAATAGGTATTCCGGCCACGATGTTTTGCCTCGTACATGGCGAGATCGGCATTGGTCAACAGCGATTCAGGATCAGAAGCATCATCGGGATAATATGCGATACCTACACTACCTTTGGTCGATATGTCGACCCCGTCCGCGCTCTTGACGGGATGAGACAGTTTCTCGAGGATCTTTTCTGCAACTTTCTTGGCGCCACTCTTGCCGGTAATGTGGGGAAGTATCATGCAGAATTCGTCACCTCCCAAACGGGCCACGGTATCGCTCTCCCGAGCGCACGACTTCAGTCGTTTGGCAACTTCGACCAGTAGTGCGTCGCCTGCCGTATGTCCATGTGAATCATTGACCGATTTGAAGCTATCCAGATCAATGTACAGGAGAGCCAGGGGATAGTTTTCCCGGTGTGCGGTACGGGTCGCCTGGTACAGGCGGTCCATCAGCAGCATCCGATTGGGTAACTGGGTCAACGCATCGAAATATGCACGCCAGACGATCTGTTCTTCACGTCGCTTCTCCCTGGAGATATCGTTTACGGTAACCAGGCAGTAACCGCTCTTGTCCTCGGCATTCTTTCGAACGCCACTTTCCATGCGGGTAAAAACGGTGGTGCCGTTAGGCTTGACCAGTTGAATCTCACTGGTAAATCGTCCGTGACGTTGAAACGTTTCTTTGAAAAGCGCGGCAAACCTTTCCTGGTGTTCCCTGGAAACCAGTTGATGAAACTGTGTGCCGGTCAGGGACTGTCGATCTTTCCCGAGCAGTTCGGCTGCGGAAAAATTGACATGCACAATCGTGCCACGACTATCAAGGGTAAAATATCCGATAGGAGCATAGTCGAAAAGCGACGAATAGCGAATTTTTTCTGTTTCAGATTCCCTCTGGGTGCGACGCAGCTCCTCGTTTTGTATCTCGAGCTCGATTTGATGCACCTGCAGTTCGTGGATCAGACCCCACAGTTTCTCCGGAGGCGTTTCAACTTCGAGTTTCTTCCCCAGATCTCGCAGTCGCTCTTCTGCCTGCTTGCGAAGCTCGGCCGGTTTGTCGATCAGGCTGGTCATATGCGGTGATTTCAGAACGTTCCAGAATGATTCAAAAAATTCGGCTCATCTATGGCACGCAAGCTGAGAACCAATGACATGAAATTGACTGGAAACCAGCCTTCTTTTCGCTTTCTGTGTCCGTGCTGGTCTTACTCTGTAGGCGTTTCCCGTCTACCCTTCAATGTTCCGGATTTCGTAGAGGTCTCGGACTGCCATGCGCCGGAAAGTACCCCTTCCCTGTTGACGGAGCCTGAAAAGACAACGGACTCGTCACCAATGTTGAGGTTCGCGCTAAACGCACCGGAACTGTCTATGACATTTAAACCCGTGGATGCCTGGCGTGAAGACGATGAAGCCTGGCTGCTGCAGCTACTGCTACTAGTACCGCTGCCATGATCACTGGAGCTACAGGTGTCCGAGTCTCCCGAACCGGACGCATCGCCACCAACAGTTTCAGTGTTCGGACGGTTGTTGACACTGTTTTCATCGGAATTCCCCGAACCCGATGAAGCGTGGCTGCTGCATTGGCTGCTGCTCCCGCCACCTCCACTGTCCGCGTCACTGTCGGAACACGAATCCAGGTCCGCCATGCCGCTCACACCGCCGGCCTCGTTGACCTCAATAACAAAAGTGCCGGACTCATCTCCATCAAAAGAACCGCTATATACGCCCATGTGAAGCTTTAACAATGAGGTGCGCAGGTGATCCCGTGCATCCTCTGCTGATATCAGCGCACGAGCGCCGGCATTGGTTAACGCCGTGAGTTCAGCAACAAGGATCTGTACCGATCCATCGTCTTCAAACGCCTCCTCGGTTTGCCGAAAATCAATGACCCGGTTGTGCGCCTGGTCGCTGACTCGAGGTGGAATCAGAATTCCGTTAGATGCATCTCCGTCGTCGTCGAGTGTCTGAAGGAACCTCGAAACGTTGGTGACGACCGTATCGGTCTCATCACGAGCATCCTGAACCAGGTCGACCGGTGTCAGCACGGACGCGCCGACCGCCTCCCCAATATGAAGATCTCCAATGTAGAAACTTATCAGTGCCCCTTCTTCGTACTGGTAGACCCCTTCGGTGTCGGTAGTTCCAGCAAGCCCGGCAGATGAGTAGGAAATTCCTTCTACGGCGCTGTCGACGAAATGACCGTCACTGATATTTATCTGTATGTCGGGCTGGATCCCGGGCGCATCCGATGTGTCGGGCGTTGATGCTGTTTCGCCGGTCCCGCCTGCGTCCTTGGACACATCGGGATCGTCTGATTTCAGGCCAGATGAAGCGCTGGAGAAGCTACTAACCTGGGACTCCTCCGCGCTCTGTTCTCCGTCACTACACCCTACGGTAATTGACATCACTGTAAACAACGAAACTACTATCAATGTCCGGTACATATCGCGCACTCCTCGATCTCTATCTCTGTTCAACCGTAACGTGAGATCCGTTCCCTTTTTCTCCAAGAAATAGAATATTGTCATTCGATTGATGTCCGTGTTTTGCACATCTGCTGGGCCATCAGTGCGGCATGAGTGCGGTTGGTCACTTTCAGTTTTCTCATGATCTGTCGGACATGAACTTTCACCGTACTTTCTTCAACATCAAGGTCATACGCTATCGCTTTGTTCGACTTTCCCAGACGAAGTAGATCCAGTACGTCGCGTTGCCTGGGCGTAAATCTCCCAAGGATTGACGATTCGTCACCATAGTCCAGGATGTCCGGGAGATGCGATCGCCCTTCCAGTGCCTTCACGAGGGCATTGGCCGGCATGAATGTGCCGCCTGCCTTGATGAGTCGCAACGCACCGATTACGACAGACGGTGTGAGATTGGTCGGGATATATCCTCTAATTCCATGACGATACGCCTCTACGATGCTTCCCACCTCCACGAGATCGCAGAGAACCACGATGGGGATATCCGGTACCACCTGTTCCATTATCCGAACCTGGTCACAGATGCAGTTTTCCGCGAGGGTACCTGAACCGATACTCAGAATAATGATCCCCAGACCCCTGTAGTGGTCCGGCTGGTCCGCTAGAAAATCCGCCTGGGTGGCGTAGGGCAGGATGCGCAGGTCGTCGGCGCAGGTGATCAGCATATGAGAGAAGGAGTCCCGAGTGAGCGTGCGGCAATCGATCAGTGCGATTGTGACGGCGTTGTTGGTATCACTCTCCCCGTGGGCTACGGAAATCGCATCAGTCAATGGTCGATGTTGCAGCTGATGCGTTTTGGTCCATCCATTGGGTTTCAGTTCGTTCAAGCCAGCGTCGTTCGGTAGAGAAAAATTCGTGATGTGTCCGCTATTTTCAATCATCCCGTATACCTCCCTGGAGAATTTTCTGTTCTACAGTGAACATTTTTATCCGCAAGGTAGCTGCAAAACATCACCTATGGAGGTGATAACCCACTATTGGATTGGGTGAAACTGTTCGTACTTGTACTAACGAAAGAAAGGCGATCACCCTCCTTTGGTGGATTGAGTGTGACCTTCTTCGATATGATCTACTACTTATGTATGAGTGCTCGCAACAGGCAAAAAAACCGGACAACGATAGCCGGCCTGATTGACGTAGTGTCAGGGAAAATTGGAAAGTCTGTCCATGCGGATACGCCGTTTCTGGAAGCGCCGGACCAGCTGCTACCAGGGTGTCACCGAATTGTGGCGATTGCCGGAAAATGACATACCGGAATGCGCCGGATTCTCGTTCGTATTCATGGCGCGACAACCGGAGCATAGCGAGCTACGTGACGGTTGGCGCAACGCCGAAGACGGGCGAAAAGACAAGTACGCTGGTATGTCATTCGGCAGAAATCGCTTTAGTCGAGCCTACGGACGCGTGGCATGTATGATCGCTCACGGCTTAGGGATCCTTACACTTGAGCATCCGCTTGAACAGATACTCAAAGAACGGCGCATCGACACGTAAGTGGCGTACCAAATTCTGTGGTTAATGAAAACGTCACAGTTCTCCCGAAGTTCACCCGATCTCAATACAGGGGAATCCCCTATGGTGGATTGGACTGCCGGGTCCTATCGTTAAAAAAATGCAATCGGTGGGGGTCTCATCGATGGAAAGGCGTGCCAGAGATGTCATTGAGCGCGTCATTCCGTAAAAGATGCTGTTCCGACTAACGCAAGGGGCGATATCTGTACGAGGGTATCCAGGTCCCGTATCGCATCAGGCGAACGCAATCGTCAATAGGAGGAGCGGGGAACTACCGAAGATCATCGGTTCCCGCAATATTGAAAGCGGCAGGCAGTGTTGTAAAGATCGCTCATAAATCGGAAAGGAACTCATAGAACCACATCAGGGGAATGAAATGTGGCCCTTTTTCAAAAAAGGATAGTTACACCTCGGATTCTGTAAACCGAAGCACTGGAGATCTTTCACCAGCGCAAAAGCTGGATGCTTCCAGGGCGATACTGGGTGAAGTAATTGATCTGGCCTTGCTAAACGAAATGTTTGACCGGGAAAAGCAATGTCAGGCGGAAGAACAGGTGATGTCGTACGACGGGATAGGGGAGAGCGTGCACCGAACCAGGGTACCCCCATCCGCCCTGGGTTCAATTGACAAATTCCCGCCGATGATGTCCGCCCGGTATTTCATAGTGTGCAGGCCAAGCCGATTGTGCACGTTATTAGAGGGCTTGATCCCGGTGCCGTCGTCGCGAACCGAAAGTACCAGGTTCTGATCGGCAATCTCCAGTCCGACTTCGACATTGTCTGGCCCGGCGTGCTTTAGGGCATTGTTGAGCGCCTCCTGTGCGATCCGGTACAAATGAACGGCGGTAAATGCGTCCGGTGGCAACACTGAAGAAGAACTGAGGAAGCGGCAATGAATCCCTGAGGCCTTTGCAGCATCTTCGATGAGTCTTGAAAGTGCGTCAGCCAGTCCCTCGGGATCGATCTCGACCGGCGACAGTCCCAGTGCAATCGCCTTTGCATCCTCCATAGTCTTCTGGAGTTGAACCACCAGTTGTTTCGCGATACCGGCCTCTGACTTGATCCGGGAAGCGGTGAGCCTGCGCTCCAGACTGGACGCTATCATGGAAAGTCCGGTGAGTTGCTGTCCGATGCCATCATGAATCTCCCGACCGATCCGCTCCTGTTGAAATGTACTCATTTGTATTATTTCCCGCTCGAGGTTCTTGCGCTCACTGACGTCCCGGACCAATCCCATCAGCAACTCAAGTTTATCAATCTCGCTGACCACTAGCTCCATGGGAAAACTTGTCCCGTCTTTTCGCCGTCCGATGACCTCGCGGTTCTTTCCATTAATTGATATTTTCCCCGTTTTTACGTAGGCCTGTAAGGCATCGTCAAGAGCCTGCCGATGGGCTGGCGGCAGGAGCAGATTCACGTTTCGGCCCAGCATCTCTTTGGTGGTGTAACCGAAAATATGTTCGGCAGCGGGATTAAAGTCTCGCACCAGTCCGTGTTTGTCCATGGTAATGATGCCTTCCGCGGCACTATTGACAATGGCCTGAACACGTTGCTCGTTGGAGCGCAACGCAGCCTCGGTCTGCTTCAATTTGGTGATGTCGGTGATTAGCGCGAAGAAGCCCTTGACGCATCGCTTCTCGTCCATATCGGGCACGTAGTTGACTTGCATCGCACGGGGACCGTCGGCATAGTCGAATATCGCTTCGTAGTTAACGTCGCGACCGCTCAGAACCGCTTCGATGTGCGGACGAACGCTCTCAAAGCCGTGCGGACCGAGCAGTTCCTCCACCGTTGTCCCAACGATCTCGGCCACAGGTCGACCCCATTGCTTCTCATAACGCTGGTTGACATAGCGGTAGCGCTGATTGGCGTCGACATATGAGAACAGTGCCGGCACACAGTCTGCGAGAGTACGGAACTCCTGTTCACTTCGATGCAGCGCCTCGGTTCGATCAACGATCAGCTTTGACAGCCTTTCATTGAGGGCTACCAGTTCTTCTTCCGCCTGCTTTCTCTGAGTGATGTCCCGTTCGGTCAGGGTGACGGACAAAACGGCGCCCGCCTCATCGACCTGCCTGGTGATTGTGGTCCAGACTTCAAGCTCTCGGCCATCCTTGGTCATCCGCCTGGATTCGAACGAGTCGATTCTCTCCCCCTTGGCAATCTGGTTGAGTATGGCGCGACATTTGTCTCTTTCGGACTCGGGGAGTAAATCGTAGACGGACATTCGCCGTGCTTCGGTCTCGGTATATCCGTATAGCCGGGTGGCGCCCTTGTTCCAATCGAGGATTCCGCCATCGAGATTGACTGCCAGTATCGATTCGTTCAATTCGGCCAGCACGGTGGCCATGCGTCGTGACTCGTTCGCCGTTCGGATCAATTCGGGAAAGCCCACCAGCATCACGATCACCCCCGCGATGTGATCGTCCAGGATTCGGCGGGGGGTGATGTGTAGCAGATAACACTTGCCATTCTCGGTACAGATTTCTCTTTCCAGAGGGACAGGATCCTTGATTACGCGATCTATGTCTGAAAGCAACGCCTGGTCGATGACGGAACTCCGGATATCGCTGATCTGTCGACCGATATCGGTGGCGACCAGGTCCAGTAGCTTTACCGTCACCGGAGTGAAATATCTTATCCGCATCTCTAGATCGAGAAAGATGATTGGGATGTTGGTGCCGTAGAGCAGGTCCGTCAACTTGGAAATGGAGCTGTCCTGTACTGCAGACCTCGCCTGGAACTGGTTGTTGATCGTGCTGGACTTCTCGCTGACCGACTGGCGCTTGTGTTTCGAGGTATCCAGATTCTCGCGTGCTGTCGTGACGTCGTCGCCCGAGGCCTTGCGCTCAATGCTCGACTCGACCGGCTTGGCAATAGCGCTCAGCAGGTCCCTGCGGAACGACCTCGGATCGTACTCGCGTTGTCTTGGTGTGGGCGATTCCGAATCGGTCAGGATCTTTAATGGCGACGGCCTGCTGGCTTCGGGTCGATCCTTGAAAGAGACCAGTATCAAGTCTTCCGCGCCCTGGAAACCGGTTAGCGGTGTGAAGGTGATCCGGCACGGAAAAAGTTCTCCGCCTCGATTGACGCGTGCCTCTGTGTCGATCACCGTCTTCCTGTCTACTACGGTCTTGTGTACCGCGTCGCGAATGTTTGTCTTCAGCCCCGGCCGGGCCATCGTCAGCAGGTCCCCCGTCGGTTCGCCTGATGGCATTTCCAGATAATCACTAGCTGGCCCCAGTACTGCAAGGACCTTGCAATTGGGGTCGATCAGTGCGCAGGCCGGTGCCAACTCGGCTAGTACCGCTTTTTGTGCCAGTTCCTTGAAACTGATCAATGTTTGGATCCTCTATTCGGATCGTGTGATCTTGGCCTGCCTTCACGCAGGAAGCAATACCGGAATATAGCCCGACTCACGCCGGTCGGAACTCTGATCCTGGCAGACGTGCCAACGACTCGGAACTGCAATGGATCAATCGATCTGTCGGACGGTCAACCCTCAGGGGATGAACAGAAAGTAGCTGCTGACTATCGGGGAAGGGTGAAGAATTCAGTGCGGAGGTTCCGGGACAATGCGTTGCGGACGGAGTGATACAGCTCGCCGTCGTCGTTCAGGGAGATCTCTCGTCAGACACCGGCAGCTTTGTCGTGCCAATGTTCCCATTTGATCCACCCGCAATCATCTCGCATTGTGACGGAACGACTCAGGTCTCGTTGATCGCCCAGTGAATGGCGCGACGGGTTAACTCGGCCCCGGACCGAAGGTTCAGCTTTCTCTTGATCTTCTCCCGGTGTGTTTCGATGGTCTTGACGCTGATATGAAGCTTCTCGGCAATCTCCGACGTGCCCTTGCACTGGCCAATCAGCTCGAATACTTCAAACTCGCGGTCGGTCAGCAGTTCGACAGATCTATGCATCGGACCCGCACCCCTCCTGGCCGCGTTCAATAGCGTCTGCTCGGTCATGCGGTCGCTCAGATAGATTTTGCCATCAAGCACCCTGCGGATGGCGCTCACGACGTGCCGTGTGGCTTCCTGCTTGTTGATATAGCCCCGCGCGCCGGCATTGAGCGCCCGTTGCGCGAAAAGTGATTCATCATGCATCGAGCAGACGAGGGTTTTGACGGCGGAGTTATTGGAACGAAGTCTCTTGATCAGTGTTAGTCCATTGCCGTCAGATAGGGAGAGGTCGACAATGACCACATCCGGTTCGGTTGTCTCCGCGAGACGTAAGGCGTCAACGGTACTGCCGGTGTCGCCGCAGATCTCCATGTCCGGTTCTGCGTTCACCAGGCCGACCAGACCGACGCGTACCAGTGGATGGTCGTCCACGACCAGAATTTTGCGCTTTTGGGGACTGATGGGGGAATCGCTGCTCCTCATCTTTGAGATCCCCCCAGGCGCCGACTGCTGCATTGTTTTGCTGGAAATGGCGCCCGCCGCGTTGACGGCAACTCGATCTTGGTAGTGACGCGCCCGTCTATCCGAAAGGGCACGTCAAACTGAAATCCACTCAGTCTCGAATACAATGTTTTCATTTCACTATTCCATGTGAATCAAATAGTTACTATCCATACCTCAAAACTGGCTGTAGGAAGGCACTACATCCATGTTCAAGACGTTCAAGACGTTCAAGACGTTCAAGACGTTTTTCGGCGTTCTGTAACCAAATATGCAACGAATTATCGTGTCGTTGCCGATGCTCCCGTCAGGGAATCCCTGATCCTTAACTACCTCTATTTATTGAGATTATATGTCTATAGGATGAATAGTATTATCCCTCGTAAGGTTATA
>JAYENI010000200.1:0-7025 GCA_034722015.1 Pseudomonadota bacterium | reverse complement strand
CAAATATGCAACGAATTATCGTGTCGTTGCCGATGCTCCCGTCAGGGAATCCCTGATCCTTAACTACCTCTATTTATTGAGATTATATGTCTATAGGATGAATAGTATTATCCCTCGTAAGGTTATACCATGCTCAGGTAAGGCATTGTGGAATACGTTCGACTGTTTAGAGACACGTGAGCGGATCAGTGGCCCGACCTTTCGATAGCCAGGAAAATTCAGGCACCGTATGGACAGATTATGTGAGACAACGCGTCTGCAGGGCCCGAGCGAGCATTGAGGCAACGTTTCGTTCCGGCGACACGGACAGTGTTCAGGACACGAAACAGACCTAGGTTGATTATCGCGACGCGGACAGGAAACAGCAGGAAACAGCAGGAAGCAATGCGAAACGCATGGAGATAAGACACTGAATACGGTAATACGCAATTGCGTGAAGGATGAGAAATTCCGGTTCGATCTCACGCTTGAATGGCAGTCCCAGGGACCAATCGCTGTCAGATCACCAGATCAGTTCATGCGCACCTTTGGCGTGGGGACGTGTCAGTTATGGACCGTCTCCAATTGCCCTTGTCCGGATTCTTTGCATGCCGATGCTCAGTTTTTGTCTCCTGTAGGCGGCGGCAACACTCAGCTCGAAAACCGTTTTACTTGAAAGTTGGGTACAGGAGACAGGCCTGCCACGTAAGCAGTTCATCTAAATCGGAATCAATCGCAGGCGATATTGAATCGCCAGGGTGGGAGAGCATATCGACAAGAACCAGGACACCGGGTCGCAGGCGCGACCACTGAGAAAACAAAAAATGCCCTACCCATGGGCAGAACGCGATCAGACAAGGAATGGAGGATGCTGAAGCCGACGTAGGAATGGTTTCGCATCATGGTGGAAAAGGGAGGTTTCAGTGGGGGCTAGTACCAGCAATATCGAGCATTTGGTCGGGCTGATATACGATGCAGCAAGCGACAGTCGTAAATGGCCGGATGCCCTGGAGTGTATGCGGCAATGTCTGGAGGCATCTGCCGTAGGGTTTTCTGAATACGATTTTCTCCGGGAATCCGGCAACATCGTTCACTACGTAGGCTTTGATCCGGCCTTTGTGCGCCGCTATGAACACGCCATGTCCCACCACAACGTATGGATGGTTGACGGACCGTGGTACTCGGAAGGGACGATCAGCCGCGGCGGAGAGATCATTTCACCAGAGGGGCTGGTCGCATCCAAATTCTACAAGCAGTGGATGCAGCCTCAGGGATTGTTCCATCGATTGTGCGGTGTGATCAGGCGTGACGGGGAACGCGTGATTATCATCGAGGTGATGCGTTCGCGAACACAGGGCGAATTCGACGAATCACAGTCAGCACTTTTCGCAAGTCTTTTGCCGCACCTTCTTACAGCCACCCAGAGAAGCACGCATCTTTGGCGCTTGGTGGTCAGCCTCGACATCATCAATTCTCTTCCGTTTGCGGTGTTGGCCGTCGACAACGGGGGTCGCGTGCTGTTTTCGAATCGGTTGGCCGACGAGACGCTGAACGAAAACAGGGGCTTGATTCTCCGCGACGGTGAGATTGGCGCCTCGGCCTCACGCACCGCCAGCCAACTGAAAGAAATGATCGCCAGTGCGGCCGGGGCATCGGCAGGCAGGAACCCGGATCCGGGTAGTGCGCTGTTGATTCCCCGGGGTCGGGGGATGCAGCCACTCTGGGTGGTGGTGGCACCCATGAATCGACGTTTGCGAAGGATTGTAGGTCAGGAGCTGGAGGTGGCGCTTGTGTTCGCCAGCGCACCGGAACATGTGGGGAAAATGCAGGAGACGACTTTACGCAGATACTTTGGCTTGACGGCGGCTGAGCAACGCCTGGCATTACTGATACTCAAGGGATATCGCCTCGATGAAGCCGCCATAGAGCTGAAGATCAGCCATAACACAGTTCGCAGTCACATGAAGCGCATCTATGTCAAGACAAAGACAGAAAGACAGACGGATCTGGTGCGGGTGCTTTTGTCCGGCCCGCTCGGGTCTGCGAGTCTGCAGGACGTCGGATAGATTTATTGCGCCAGGATCTTAATGGCGCTTTAAGCAGGGATCGCTCTAAAGCATGGAGCGACACGTTAACTAGGGAAAGGAGAAGGGACATGAAAGTGAAACAATGTCTTGTGGGTTTGACGGCGGCCGCAGTGTTTGCAGCTCAATCGGCATCAGCGAATCCGGTAGATACCAGTCCGGTGGTGCTGACCGATAGCGAGATGGATTTCATCACTGCGGGTGCCATTGAGGTGAAGGTGCTAGCCGGCGCGGCTGCACTCGGGGAGATCACACTCACAGCCACGCGCACGGACGCGATCACCGAGTCGAGTGAGACCCTGGAGCTCGGGTTTGCCATCGGTTCGGGGTACGCATGTTGTGGCCCGGAAACCTATACCGATGTAATCGCGGATGGAAACGCGGACGGAGATATCGTCATCGTAAATAGGCGCAACATCGAGGTTCGTACACCGGTTTCCTCCCGTGAACAGGGGTTCGTCGTTGTGGGTTCCATGGACGTACCGGAAGGCGCCACAGCGAAACAGATCAGGAGAATGACCAAGGAACTGCGGCGCGAGATGCACAGATTCGCCAGAAAGCATCGCAGGATACATCGGCTCGAGTTTCGTCGCACACTTCGGCAGGCGCGTCGTGAGCTTCGAGCGCAGCTTTGACGATGGCTCGACCTAAGATGTCCCGCAGACGCCTTGAAAACTGTGCCTGACCCCGCGAAGTCCCAGACGCCTTGAAAACTGTGTCTGACCCCGCGAAGTCCGTGGGACATGGGAGATGCTGAAGCAGGTGATGGGAGAGCGGAACCGGGTCTCAGGACTGTAGGCGCCTAAAACGACTACCAGACAAACCACCAACCCGAGTTGATAGGTCAGGATACGCGCGACGATGTGGCGTGGAAAAGAGTACTGTCAATGCCGTGGGAGCTCGGACCGTTCTTTCATCACGATATTTCACAGAACGCAAACCAGAAGGGTTTGCGGACGTTCAACGATCCGAAAAAATGCCGAAATCACCAGGAATTGTAGACTGGGATCTTATTACCGCAGGTTGCCGGGCCTCGCACCAGTTGCGCCACATGTCCCTCATGGCGGCCTCGAAGTTACGGGCGAAACGCTTCTGATCGCACAGTGGTGAAGCTGCCATTCGATCTCTCTGTGTGAGTCGCAACGACAGCAGTCTTACGGGATCCGAGGCAAGATCTGTGGCGATACGGACGTAGTCCGCCGGATCTTTCGCCACCCATTCCAGTCGATTCAGCACCGCCAACAGGCTATAGGTCTGCCGCGACATTGGGGTTGAACCCGGCATGGTCACCACGGGCACGCCCATCCAGAGCGCTTCCTGCGTTGTAGCCCCCCCGGAAAAGGGAAAGGGATCGAGGGCGATGTCGATTTCGCCGTACTCCCCTAGCAGTTCCCCATAATCGGCGGCACCCTTTGTCAGGATGAGCCGTTCAGCCGGTATTCCGTGCGAAGCAAACAGGGACTCGAAACGCTCCCGTTCCTTGATGCCGGCGAATGGTTTGGAGTTTAGCATTAGTCGCGATTCGGGGACCGACAGGAGCACCTTCGCCCACAGTTCCACGACCCCCTCGTTTACCTTGGTCGTATTGTTGAAACTGCCGAAGGTCACGTAGCCGTAACGCGCGACAGGGGAAAGGACGACATCGGGTGTATCTTCGTGCGGCGCGTAGCAGAAGCTGGCATCCGGCAGGCGCACCACGGTCTCGGTGAATCGTGCTTCCTTGCCCTCGGGTACCCGGTATGGGTCCCACAAGGCGTAGTCCATCTCCGGCAGACCGGTGGTATGGGAGTAACCCGCCCAATGGAATTGCACGGGCGCGGGTTTCAGGGCGAACATCGGCAGCCGGTTGTTTCCGAAGTGTCCGGTCAGGTCCACCAGTACGTCGATGCGGTCGGCGCGGATCTGCGCCGCGAGCGCCTCGTCCGGCACGCCGATCGTCGAGCGCCAGGTATCGGCACCGTTTTTCAGGAGTGCGGTGATGTTGTCCTCCAAGACGCGCCCGGAATAGCAATAGAACTCGAAGCGATCGTGATCGCGTTCGTTGAACACGGGAATCAGGAAAAATCCGACCGGATGCCGGCCGAAGTCCGGCGAGACGAACCCGACGCGCAACCGGCGATTCGGGTCAGGGGAATTTTCGTGGACCTGTCCGGCCGTGTTCGTTCTTTTGAGTTGTGCGGCCCAGTTCTGGTGTTCGGTGACCAGGGTCGCCTCGTCGACGGACGGGTCGTAGTTCAGGCACCGCAGATAGTTGCTCCAGGCCTCATGGTATTCGCGCCGAACCTCGATGGCCTTTCGGTAAGCCTTTGAGGCCTGATGGAACTGGCCCTTATCACTGAGGATATTGCCGCGATTGTTGTGCGCCTCGGCGTAGTCCGGCTTGAGGCGGATGGCTTCCTCAATTTCGACGAGTGCTTCGTCCAAAAGGCGCTTCGCCATCAGGACGGCGCCGCAATTGGCATGCGGTCCAGCATAGTTCCCGTCGATCTGCGAGGCCTTCCGGTATGCGGCCTCGGCCTCGTCCAGCCGGCCGAGGCGATAAAGGGCGTTGCCGCGGTTGAAGTGAAACATGGCGGAGAACGGCATCAGGCTGGTGGCGCGATCGTAACTCTGAAGCGCCTCGATGAATCTGCTCAGCCGCTCCAGCGCGTTGCCCCGGTTGTTGTACGCCTCGGCAAAGTTACCTCGATAACTCAGCGCGAGATCATAGGCGGCCAACGCGGCATCCGCCCGACCCTGGAACAGGAATATGTTGCCCCGGCCAAGGTGTGCCTCGGCGTAATCCGGTTCGATCTGCAATGCGCGATCAAAGGCGTTCAGCGCGTCCGGTATTCGCCCGTCCTTGTGGAGTTCGAACGCGAGCTGTGCCTGTTGACGTGCTTCGGGATAGTGTGCTGGCATGCCCTTTCCTCGCGGTTATGCGTTTCAAGGTAAAAATGGATTCATGATGCGCCGGCGCGGGTCTCGCGCGGTGGCGTGTACCGACGGACCTGCTGCTGTTCGCTACAGATCGAATCGGCACTCCTGTACAGTGTCAATATAAAATAATCCCCTTGGGTCGCCATGGGGTTTTTTGTTCGCCGCCGCTTGTCTTTACCGACATCATGTTTGATCTATGCTATTCAGATCGTCACCGACGAACAATTCTATCATGGGCGAGTGTGCTTTGAGATGAGCCCGGCGCCTTTTCCTTGCCCTTATGACGGGTGATACGCCTTAGGGTGGAGTGAAATTTGTCATCACGGGGGGTAGTTCAATGGCAACGCGTGTATCATGGCAAGGCATTATTTGCCGGATACCGTGTCCCGGGGAATGATTGCCGCGCAGCCGGGTGAATCCCGCTTCCCCTGGAGGAGTATCCAGACGATTGCGGCGCCCATCCGCGCAATTCACAGACCGTTCGGCAGCGGTATGCGCCCCGGGTACCGCTATACCGGGGGCGGAGGTCGATTCATCGGCATTTCTGGCAGTCCTGGAGCTTTCGTCACCGAAAGGATGCACGGCAACAGGGGCTTCGGCAGCAACTACGAGATCTCCTTCACAGACTGGTGCGGTAAGCTGCGCTTCACTGTACGCCTCTGACCCGTCAATGGTATCCGCCGTTTGACTGATTCGGTGCGCTCCTTCGATCAGAAGTCGCTCGGAAACGCTGAAAGTGGCGATGGCAGTTCGAAGGGCGGTAGATAAGAAAGAATGATGCACGCATAAGCCGACCAAAAGTGGAAAAAAACAGCGTAGTTAGATATGGTCAGGGCCGTCTGAGAGATACCCTTCGAGCGCTCAGGACAGCAAGGCTTGAATCTTTACGGACATGGGAACGGACATGGGAAAAACGGGTGAAAGCACTAACTCGATCTAAGTACGGAATATTCTTTGTCGTACTGTTGGTACATACAGGTTTTGCCGTTGCCGAACCGGCTCCTCAAGAGGCTGGCGAAGCGCGTACTCTGGCTGCGGTTGAAGAACGACAGAGGCTTGCCCAGGCATCGGGAGAGCGCCCTGAGCAACAGAACGCTGAGCAACAGAAGGAACAGGCCCCCCCTGAGGCGGGGGAGGACCGAATGGGGCCGGGCCAATTTGAAGTGGACGAGGAGGCTGCGGACCGCGCGCTCGAGCGAACGCTGATTCAGACGGGTGTGCTCTTGCTGCAGGTTGGCCAGGTGGAAATCGAGCCCGGTTTCACGTATGCGAGAACCGAGAACGATGTTCCGACCGTAGTCACGGAAGGTGGCCAGCTATTTGTGGGAACCGAGAGTGTCCGCCGCAACACGTTCGTCGCCGATGTAGCGTTCCGTGTCGGACTTCCCTTCGAGTCACAGTTTGAGGTCTCGGTCCCCTACCGATGGGTTGACGAGTCGACCGTCACGATCGTGGGATTCTCTGAGATCGATGAGACAACGGAGAGTGATTCCGCGATCGGAGATGTGCGGGTCGGGCTGGCAAAGACCTTTCTTCACGAAGGATCATGGTGGCCGGACCTGGTAGGGAGGCTGATATGGGATTCCGACACCGGCGACACCGTTGGTGAGGACGTCCTGTTCGGTCGGGGATTCAATGAGATCTCCGGTGTCTTGAGCGCGGTGAAACGCCAGGACCCGCTCGCATTCGTTGGTGCGATAGCCTACACGTCGGCATTCGAGAAGGACGATATCAAGCCGGGAGATTCCATCGACTTTTCGCTTGGGGCATTGCTTGCCGCCAGCCCTCAGACGTCGTTGAGCTTCAACTTCCGGCAGAGCTTCATCAATGAACTGGAATTCGACGGTAGTGCGATCGGCGGTTCGGATCAGGTCGTTGCGCTGGCGAGCATCGGTGCTTCCTCGATCGTTGGAAAGAACAAGCTGCTCAGAATCACTGGTGATATCGGATTGACGGACGCGGCCCCGGATTACGCGATCGGCCTGTCCCTCGGTTGGCGGTTTACCGCCTTCTGACCAATCTCCCGTACGGTGCGGGACAAGG
>JAYENI010000199.1:0-26838 GCA_034722015.1 Pseudomonadota bacterium | reverse complement strand
CCCCGCCCCCGACCCCGCCCCCTGGCAGACCGATGTAATCGAGGGTATCGCCGTCTATGTGTGTGCATACACCACCCGCTCCGCCGCCCCCGCCGCCGCTGCCGACGTCGCCTATCCCGCCCGAGCCACCCAGAGCAGGCACCCAGCGACTGTCGCTGAAACGGCCCCAGGCGTTGGTGCTCGCCGAACCTCCCTGGGTGCCGCACGCACCGGGTGATCCACCCTTGCCTTTGCCCCCCGGTCCGGCGATTCCAGTAATTTTTCCGCACAGTCTCCCGTTACCGCCGTGGTGGCCGCCAACTCCCCCTGCCACGTTGCCGGATGATTGCCCGGTTGCTCCCGAGGCACCTTGGCGCTGGGTACATTTGCAGGTAATAAAGCAGCCGGTCGACCTGTTCAATCTAAAATCAGCGCCTGCTCCGCCGTCCCCCGCGGATGTCGCGTCACAAGAGGGTCCGCTAGAGCCACCTGCATTCTTGAAACCGAACTGTTGCCAATCGCCCGGACCGCCATCACCACCCTTCTGGGCTGGCCGACGGGGGACTGGAGTGGCGCCATCCCCCCCCTTACCCGCCGATAAAACCGTGTGGCTGATCGTCAACCCCTTGCTGGCACTCACCGTCATGGCGATACTAGCCTGTCCCGGGGTCGTCGCATGGCTACCCAGCACGACCAGGCCGTACACCATGGTGGCCGTATCGATGTCGGTCGCGCTGATACCGGGTTTACCATCGGCTGGTGCCTTCAGCATGCTCCGATAGGGCAGTTTCGTACTGTCGTCGAAACGGCAGCTGCCGTAGAGGCTCACGCCATCGACGAGTTCGATCGTGGTGCTGAGCGGATACAGGCCCCAGCGCACCAGCACGCCGCAATCGCTGCCGGTGCAGTTTGAGATGCCCTGATGGATGGTCTTGCAGGTGCTGCCTGGCGGCGTGGGTGTGGCACCGCAACTCGCACTATCGACACCCTGAGGGGAAACGTAGACCCGTTTTGCCAGCGCCGAGAGATCGGCGTCGCCGCAGGTGACCGGGGATGAGGCCTCGGACCGGCCTTCTTCGGCGACGCCGTTCCCGCCCGTCGTTTCGGTCGCGCAAACGGTGGCGGCGCTGCACGCGATCGCGGCGATGAGGGTGAGGCGGGCGGCGCGGGCATGTCGCATTACGCCAGCCAACCTGTCTGGGTGATGAGTGGGTTTCCGCATGGTGTCACCAGTCGGGATCGGGCGGGTCGCAGATGGGTTCCCTGGCCGGGTCGGTAAACGTCGCCCGCTTGAGGTAAGAGGCCGGAGGGGTCGTGTGATCGATGAACACCGGGCTCTTCCAGTGCCGGTTGCGTTCCGAAAACTTGCCGCGGGGCCGGACAGGGCCGCACCCGGCCGGGCTGTGGCCGCTGGCCAGCGAGCCGTCCGGGCAGGTCAGGGTCGGGTTGCGTGCGGGCACGCTCGTCGGGTGGTCATAGGAGACGAACACGCAGACCGCCTGCCCCGGTGGCTTCCAGCCGGGAAACACCGTGTGCGTACCCGGCAAGCGGAGAAACAGGCCGTTTCCCCGCCGCCTGAAATCCATGAAGGCATGCTGCAGGGAGATTCCGTCCAGGTTGGCCCGGCGCAGGCGGGCGCCTTGCAGGAAGGCGCCGAAGAACCCGACGTTCGTGCCGTATACCGGGTCTATCGAGATCGTCGCGCCAGCGAAATTCGCCGCGATAAGGACCGCCTTGGCGAACCGGGCGCCCTCGATCAGGGCGTTGGTGAAGTCCACCCCGTAGAGGTAGGCACCGTGGAATTGGGTATTGTTCAGCGTGGCGCCGGCCGCGCTGGCGCAGTCCTTGGTGAACCCGGCGGAGGTATCGCACCGGCCTCGGCCAGCCGGTTTCGAGCCATAGAAACTCGCATTGGTCAGGTTCGCACCACTCAGATCGGCGTGCGATAGGTTCACATTCTTCAGGTAGGCACCGGCGAGACTCGCTGCTTCAATGATTCCAGCGCCGGGGCTGTTGGTCAGGATCGCCCCGCTCAGGTTGGCGCCCTCCAGGCTGGCGCCATTGAGCTGGGTCCCGTAGAGCAGGGCATAGCTCAGATCGACATGCCGCAGGCTGGCCCCGTTGAGGATGGCACCGCTCAGATCCGCACCCGCCAGGCCGGTCGCCGCATCCATATTGGCGCCGGTCAGGTTCGCGCCGACCAGATCGACACCAGAGAAATCCGCGCCGGCCATGTCTTGTTGTAGACCAGACCCAAGGCCGGAGCAGACCGCCGGATTTGGACCAAGTAATAAGACCAAAAAAACGGCAATAAGGCGATTGTCGGAAAATAACGTACCAGATTGCGCAGGATTTTCGTTCGTCTTCAAGGCGTGGCAACAGGCGCATAGTCGCTCTATGGAACGGTTGCCACAACACAGAAGACGGACGAAAAGACAAGCAGGCTGGTATGTCATTTGACAGAAATCGCCTAACAGCGTGTGCCTTGACCATCGTCGAACTCCGCGATTCGCGTTCGACTTTCCCTGGAGGGAGTCAGGGTCAATATGTCACACCTTTATCGCCCATTCCAGCCACCCACGCAAGCCTCGCGGCCTTCGGGAGCTGTTGGACGAGTTCTGCCGGATCCGCCTGAGCCTGTGCTGTGGCCGGGAGGGCTGTCGACGCCGCTGTACCCCGCCCTCGGGCTGCCTCAAGTCGAGCGACGAAGTTTCGGCCGTAGGGTGGGAGGGGGCGAACGCCGCCCTATTCCTCGATGCAGTCTGCCGAGGGTTTGCTGCTCGGCAGCACCTGCACCCCGGGGATGTTGACGTGTGAATTCAGCGGGTTATGTTGGCTGGGGGACCAGGATTCGAACCTGGGTTGACGGAGTCAGAGTCCGTAGTATTACCACTATACGATCCCCCAGAAGCGGACCGGTGTGCAGGGTGTTTATAGCACGATGCAGGGAAACGTAGAAGCGACGTGCCCGAACCACACCCGTTCGGCGGGATTCGGGTCGGCCCCGAACAGCATACTAGCGCTTGGAGTACTGGGTCGCCTTTCTGGCCTTGCGCAGCCCAACCTTTTTCCGCTCGACCTCGCGTGCGTCGCGAGTCAGAAAACCGGCTCTGCGCAACGGGGAACGGAGTTCCTCGTTGTACTTCAACAGGGCCCGTGCCAGACCGTGGCGGATCGCACCGGCCTGTCCGTTCGCCCCGCCACCCTTGACGGTGACGGTGATGTCGAACTGATCCTGCATTTCGGCCACGTCCAGTGGTTGACGGACGATCATCCGTGAGGTCTCGCGACCAAAGTAATCGTTCATGGTCCGGTCGTTGATCCTGAATTCACCACCACCCGGGGCGATAAATACCCTGGCCGTTGAACTTTTCCGCCTTCCGGTTCCGTAATATCTGGTCGTTGCCATGGTCGCTTCGATCTATCCTTTATTCGCCTAGTGCTAGATTTCCAGAGGTTTCGGCTGCTGCGCCTCGTGCCGGTGGTCCGGCCCCCCATAAACCTTCAGTTTCCTGAACATCGCCCTGCCGAGGGGGTTCTTCGGCATCATGCCCTTGACGGCGATCTCGATGACGCGCTCGGGGGTCTTGTCTATCATTTTCCCCAGGCTTATCTGCTTCAGATTGCCGATGTATCCGGTGTGCCGATAGTACATCTTGTCGGACATCTTCGCCCCGGTGACCCGCACTTTTCCGGCATTGACGACGATGACGTAATCACCCGTGTCCACATGAGGTGTGTAAACCGGCTTGTGCTTGCCGCGCAGACGCCTCGCTATCTCACTGGCCAGGCGCCCCAGCGTCTTCCCCGTGGCGTCCACAACATACCAGTCGCGGCTCACGCTCGAAGGTTTGGCGCTGAACGTCTTCATTATGGGTCACTCCGTTTCCTGGCACTCTGGTCGCCCGCAGGATACGGGCAAACAAACCACTCTCCCGTCGAGCGGAAGGCGCGGAATAGTACAAGATGCGGCCTGGGGAGACAACCCTCGAAGGTCCGCTCGGGACAGGAGAATCGGGTTTTTGTAAACAAAAAAGAGCGCGGCCGGGAGGCCGCGCTAATACTACCACCAAGGGAGGATGGAGGAGGTAGCTGATCAACGATGTGTCCTGTCAATCAGCATATTGGTATTTTCTAATACTCTATCCGCTATGTCAACCCCGCCTGTCAGAAAATTTCAGCTATGCGGGCCGCGATTGCCACGCAGCAGTTTCAAATCCTCAGTCGGTCCACAATACGGCCGTTGACCAGGTGCTCATCGATGATTTCGTCGATGTCCGCACGGCTCTCGTAGGTGTACCAGATGCCCTCGGGATAGATCACGATCACCGGCCCCTCACTGCATCGATCCAGGCAACCGGCGGTATTCACGCGTACGCCGCCCTGCCCCGCAATACCGAGATCCTTGCTACGCTGCTTGGCGTAACCGCGGATCTTCAGCGCATCGTGATCCTGACAGCAGACACCGTCCTCGCGTTCGTTGGTGCAGAAAAACATGTGGCGTTTGTAGAATGGCACGGTCATAAGAAATGATGGGTCAAGTTAAAGCGACATGTGCCTCATTATAGCCGCGCGCCTCCTGGTTCCCGTCACGAGCCCCTCCGGGCGCGACGGCTACCCTTTGCCTGAAGGCGGGGCTTGACGATGTCCGACCGTCGGCCCGGACGGGCAGACCTGGAATCCGCGAACCGTTGCGTGATGTGCGGACTCTGCCTGCCGCACTGCCCCACTTACCGCAAGACGCGCGACGAGTCCGAATCGCCCAGGGGGCGGATCTCCCTGATAAGGGCGTTTGGCGACGGCAGCCTGCCGGTGACCGGCCGTCTGACGGAGCACCTCGACAACTGCCTCTCCTGCCGCGCCTGCGAGGCCGTCTGTCCGGCACGGGTGCCCTATGGGGCACTCCTGGACAACGCCCGGGCGACCCTGCTGGACACGCGACCCGCGGCGTCCCGGTTTTCGGGGCGCATGGGTCGCGGGCTGGTGACAAACCGGCTGGCCCTTGCACTGGCGTCCACCCTGCTTGCGGTGTACCGCAAAACCGGCCTGCAGAGACTGTTGCGCGCATCCGGTCTGGCGAGGCTGTCGAAACGCGTCGCGCGTCTCGAGCGGATGCTGTCCCCTGCCCAGGCGACGGCCGGCAAACCTGCCGGTCAATTCGAGCCCCCCTCGCGGCGGGCCCCGGTGGTGTCCCTGTTTCGGGGCTGTGTCTCCCGCATTACGGATGCCGATACCCTGCGGGCCTGCGAGGCAATGCTCGAACGGCTGGGCTTTCGGGTCGAGGTCCCTCGAAGGCAGACATGTTGCGGCGCCCTGCATTTGCATGCAGGTGACCGGCGCTCCGCCGCCGTATTCCTCGAAAGAAATATCCAGGCATTTGGCCGGGACGCGACTAACGCCATCGTCTCGGCGGCAACGGGGTGTGGCGTCCAGCTCCACGAGGCGGCGCCGGAACTGTGCGGCGCCCCCGGAGAAGCATTGTCGAGGCGGCATGCCGACATCTCGGTTTTCCTGGCGCGTCACCCCTGGCCGGACTCCCTGCAACTCAGTCCACTGAAACGGCGTGTGGCGATTCATACACCGTGCAGTCAGGCAAACGTACTCGGCGGGGTGGAGGAAATGACAAACCTGTTGTCGCGAATCCCGGACATCGATCTCGCCGAGCTTGCGGACAATCGCCTCTGCTGCGGCGCGGCCGGGAGCCATATGCTCACCCATCCCCGCATGGCCGACGAACTCGCCCGGGACAAGGTGTCACTGATCCGGGCAAGCGGGGCCAACATCGTCGTCACATCGAACGTCGGCTGCCGCATGCATCTTCAGGGGGCCGCCTCGGCGAGTGGTCTGAATCTGGAGATTCTTCACCCGGTTACCCTCCTGGCGAGACAGGCCGGGTTGAGCTGAACCGCGACTGCGCGATCGCGCGGTCGCCCCGGGCGATTGGGCGTTTTGCGCAGAACTCTCTAGACTGTGAGAAACCAAATGAATGCCGGGAGTGCCCGCCTCATGCGCGAATACAGCCTTATCGATCGATTCCTGATCGGGATGGACCAGGCGCTGCAAACCGTACACGCACCGCCCAGGACCACCGAACGCGAGAACCCCGCCGACGATATCCCGGAGGCCGAAGACCTGCCGGCCAACGAACGCGACCTGACCGGGCGCCTGATGCGCATCAATCACGCCGGAGAAATTGCGGCCCAGGGCCTGTATCAGGGTCAGGCACTGACCGCGCGCGACCCGCAAGTGAAGCAGCAGATGCAGCGGTCCTCCGAGGAGGAAAACGACCATCTGGCCTGGTGCGAGCAAAGAATCGAGGAGCTGGGCGGCCACAAGAGCTACCTGGGGCCCTTCTGGTATCTTGGTTCCTATGGCATCGGAGCCGCTGCCGGACTACTCGGCGACAAGTGGAGCCTGGGCTTCGTCAGGGAAACGGAAAATCAGGTCGTCGAACACATCGACGGTCACATGAATCGCGTTTCGGAGCACGACCTGCGCACCCGGGCAATCCTCGATCAGATGAGAGTGGACGAGGCGCGTCACGCCTACAAGGCAAGCGTCGCCGGCGCCGCCCATCTGCCCTCTCCGGTCAGGCGACTGATGCGGCTTGCCTCCCGCGTCATGACGGGGACCGCCTACTGGGTTTGAAGGGCTGAGACCGGTGACAGACCCAGCGACCGACGTCTCGCTGCCCGATCAGGATTCGAGGATCTCGAAATCATGGGTGATGGTCGCGGTCTTGCCGAGCATGACCGTCGCGGAGCAATACTTCTCCGAAGACAGCTTCACTGCGCGCTCGACATGTGACAGGGAAAGACCCGCGCCGGACACTACATAATGCAAGTGGATGCGCGAGAACACGGCGGGTGTGCCGGACGCGCGCTCGGCGCTCAGCTTTACCTCGCAATCGCTGATTTCCTGCCGTGATTTCCTGAGTATCAATACGACGTCGAACGCCGTGCATCCGCCCAGACCCAGCAGCAACAGTTCCATGGGCCGCGCGGCGAGATTGCGTCCTCCGAGATCGGGCGAACCGTCCATGACCACGGTATGGCCACTGCCGGTCTCGCCCACGAAGGTCATGTGGTCCAGCCATTTGACCCTTGCTTGCATCGATTCCTCGCTTCCGCCGGATGGTGAGTGGTTGGCTCCGAAACCCCTCGGGGTGCGGGCAGGGATCAATGCGAGGGAAGGGAAACCGGGTGGTTCGACATCGTTCGCCGTCTCGCCTACACTCCTTTCGGAGTATCACATTAAAACCCCAAGAGAACGGATACGGCTTATGTCCAACCTGGTATTCCAGAAACCGACACCCAATCCCGCACTGGATAGGTTCCTCGAACTCGCGCACAAGAAGAAGTATCCGAACCGCAGCACGATCATCCACGAGGGCGACTCGCCGGACTCGCTCTACTATATCACCCAGGGTTCGATGCGAGTCATGATCGAAGATGAGGAAGGCCACGAGATGGTGCTGGACTACCTCAACAAGGGCGACTTTTTCGGAGAGATGGGGTTGTTCAACTCCGACGTGCGCAGCGCCATGGTGATCGCGCGGGAAGCCAGCGAAATCGCGGAGATGACCTATTCCAAGTTCCGTGAACTCACCCAGCGAGACCCCGAGATCCTGTATCTTCTTTCGGGTCAGATCGCGTCGCGCCTGCGCCGCACCAGTCGAAAGGTCATCAATCTTGCTTTCCTCGACGTCACGGGACGCATCGCCCACGAGTTGCTGGAACTGGCCAAACAGCCGGATTCGATGACCCACCCCGACGGGATGCAAATTCGCATCACCCGTCAGGAGATCGCCAAGATCGTCGGATGCTCGCGCGAGATGGCAGGCAGGGTTTTGAAGGTCCTGGAAGACCAGGGCCTGATCCACGCCAAGGGCAAGACGATCGTCATCTTCGGGACGCGCTGAACGCCGTGGAGCCGGACCGACTTTGTCAGGATCGCTCGCGCCCGAACAGCTTGCGCAGCGCAACGCCGGGTTCCGGCGCCTTCATGAAGGCCTCCCCCACGAGATACGCGCGGACCCCGTGCTCGCCGAGACGATTCACGTCCTCGCGCGTATGAATGCCGCTTTCGGTTACCAGCCGGCATCCCGCCGCCGGGACGCGGTCGAGCAGATCCAGGGTCGTCTCCAGGCGGGTCTCGAAGTTGCGCAGGTTGCGGTTGTTGATGCCGACGAGATCCGCCCCGAGCGCCAGCGCCCGTTCCAGCTCCTCTGCGTCATGCACCTCGACGAGCGCGTCCATACCCAGTTCCCGAGCCAGCCGATATAAATCCTGCAGGGTCGCATCATCGAGTGCGGCGACGATGAGCAGTACGGCGTCCGCGCCGATCACGCGGGCCTCGTAGACCTGATAAGGGTCGATGGTAAAGTCCTTGCGGAGTACCGGAAGATTGCAAGCGCCGCGCGCCGCCTCGAGATAGTTATCTGCGCCCTGGAAAAAGTCCCTGTCCGTGAGCACCGACAGGCAGGCCGCCCCCCCCTCCTCGTAGCTCCTGGCGATCGCCACGGGATCGAATGCCTCGCGAAGCACGCCCTTGCTCGGTGATGCCTTCTTGATCTCGGCGATGACACCGGACTCGCCGCCCGAGATCCGGCTTTCCAGCGCCGCCCTGAAGGGTCGCACCGCGGGTGCATCCTCGATGCGCGTACCCAGCTTGTGCAGCGACACGTCCTGCACGCGTTCGTTGATCTCCTCGACCTTGCGCGCCAGGATCCTGAGAAGGATATCCGGGGTGTCGCTCATCACTCGTCTGCGGGGCGACCGCGGCTGAGGACTGGACGCCGGTCAGCGCACGCCATGCATTCTGCGTACCCGGCAGTCATCTCATCGGTACCGTTCATTGAGCCCCGGCCGGAGGCAGGGCGAACGAGCGGGTCTTCTCCACCAGGCGGTCGAGCGTCCCGAGAGCGGCGCCGTTCGAAAGCACCCCGGTGGCCCGCTTCACGCCCCCACCCAACGAGTGCTCCAGACCCGCGGTATAGATCGCTGCTCCCGCATTCAGGGCGATCACATCCATTGCGGGCCCCGCTTTCCCGCCAAGCGCGTCCCGCAGCATGGTGAGACTTTCCTGCGCCGAACGAACCTTGATGGCATCGAGGGGCGCTCGTTCAAGGGAGAAGTCTTCAGGACTTACCGTAAATCGACGCACGGCGCCGTCCCGCAACTCGGCGACCTGCGTAACGGACCCGATACTGATCTCGTCCAGCCCGTCCTGCGCATGGACGACCAGCACATGGTGGCTGCCGAGCCGCATCAGGACCTCGGCGAACGGCTCCAGCCACTGATCCGAGAACACGCCGAGCACCTGGTTCGGCGCCGAGGCCGGATTGGTGAGCGGACCCAGCAGATTGAAGATGGTGCGCACACCCATCTCCCTTCGCGGACCAATGGCATGACGCATCGCACCGTGGTGCCGGGGCGCGAACAGGAATCCCACACCAACCGTCGCGATACACTCGGCCACCTGCTCCGGGGTAAGGTCCAGATTGACACCGGCCGCTTCCAGTACGTCGGCGCTGCCGGACCGGCTGGAGACGGATCGATTGCCGTGCTTGGCGACCTTGCCCCCCGCGGCCGCGACCACCAGGGCGCTCGCCGTGGAGATGTTGAAGGTCCCCGAGGCATCACCGCCGGTGCCACAGGTATCCACGAGGTGCGCGGCATCGACCGGCACCTTCGTCGACAATGCCCTCATCACCTCGACCGCCGCGGTAATCTCGTCCACGGTTTCGCCCTTCATGCGAAGCCCGACGAGAAAACCGCCGATCTGCGCCGGCGTGGCTTCTCCGTGCATGATCGTGTTCATGACGGAGGTCATCTGCGCGGCATCCAGGTCCCGCCCCTCGGCGACGGCGGCGATAGCGTGTTGAAGGTCCATTGTCTTTATCAATCCTGGCAGGGTGCCCGGTGGGGTAATCGACGTGCAGCGATCCGGTCCGCTAACGGGAAATGCTGAGAAAATTTCTCAGCAGATCGTGACCGTGCTCGGTGAGAATCGATTCGGGGTGAAACTGAACACCGAATACGGGGTTTTCCCGGTGCCGAACCCCCATGATCTCGTCACGCTGCCCGCGCTCGTCCACCGTCCAGGCAGTGACCTCGAGGCATTCGGGCAAGTGGCTCTCCTCGATCACGAGAGAGTGATAGCGCGTGGCCTCGAACGGTATCTTGAAGCCCGAGAACAGGCCGCTGCCGTTGTGGTGAATCATCGAGGTCTTGCCGTGCATGATCGCACCGGCGTGAACGATACGCCCCCCATAGGCCTGACCGATGGTCTGGTGCCCGAGGCACACACCAAGGATCGGCAGTTCCGCACCGAATCGTCTCACGAGCTCGAGCGAGACACCCGCCACGTCGGGTGTGCACGGTCCCGGAGAGATCACGATGCGTTGCGGTGCAAGCGCTTCGACCGCCTCGACAGAGATCGCGTCGTTGCGCGCAACCTTCACCTCGACACCAAGTTCCCCCAGGTATTGCACCAGGTTGTAGGTAAAGGAGTCGTAGTTGTCGATCATCAGGATCACGACGGCTCTCCCCCGCGATCGAGCCCGGTCTCGGCGCGCGAGACGGCGCGCACCACGGCGCGCGCCTTGCTCATGGTCTCCGCCCACTCGTTCTCGGGGACCGAGTCGTAGACGATGCCCGCCCCGGCCTGGATGTGAAGCGTCCCGTCCTTGATCACGGCGGTGCGAATGGCGATAGCGGTATCCAGGTTTCCGTTCCAGGACAGATAACCCACCGCCCCCGAGTACACGCCACGCTTGACCGGCTCCAGCTCGTCGATGATCTCCATGGCGCGAATCTTCGGCGCGCCCGAGACGGTACCCGCGGGAAACGTCGCCCGCAGAACGTCCATGGCGGTCAGGCCCGTGCGCAATTCGCCGACGACGTTGGAGACGATGTGCATCACATGGGAATAGCGTTCGACGATCATCCTCTCGGTGACCCGCACCGTGCCCGTCTCGCTGACCCGTCCGGCGTCGTTGCGCCCGAGGTCGATGAGCATCAGGTGCTCGGCAAGTTCCTTGGGATCCGCCAGCAGCTCGTCTTCCAGTTCCCTGTCGCGCGCCTCGGTCTTTCCGCGGGGCCGGGTACCCGCGATCGGTCGCACCGTGACCTCGCCATCCTCGAGCCTGACGAGGATCTCGGGCGAGGACCCGACGACCTGAAAACCGCCGAGGTCGAGCAGGTACATGTACGGCGAGGGATTCATGTGCCGCAGGGCACGGTAGAGGTCGATCGGCCGTGCGCCGAACGGCACCGACAACCGCTGCGACAACACCACCTGCATGATGTCGCCGTCGATGATGTACTCGCGCGCCTTGCGTACGGCCGCCTTGAAGCCCTCTTCGGTGAGTCCGGAGACGAAATCCTCTTCCCTGACGGTCCTCGATCCCGAACCGGTCGAATACGACGGGGTCTGGTCCCGCAGCCGTTTCTCCAGATCGTCGAGCCGGGACTGCCCCCGGACCAGCGCTCCGGAATCGCGCGGATCGACATGTACGATGAGATACAGACTGCCGGCGACGTTGTCGAAGACCACGACCTCTTCAGACACCATCAGCAGGATGTCCGGCGTGCCCAGCGGATCGGTCTTCTCGGGCCCGGCGAGGCGCGACTCGATATAACGTACCGTCTCGTAACCGAAATAGCCGACGAGCCCGCCGGAAAACCTCGGCAGGATCTCCTGCTCGGGTACCCGGTAGCGTTCGGCGAAAGCGTCGATCCACCTGAGCGGATCGTCCTCGCTGAACTCCTCTTCGACGACGCCCTCGCGCTCGACGGTGATGCACCGCCCGCTGACCTTGACCACCAGACGAGAGGGCAGGCCAATGATGGAGTAACGTCCCCACTTCTCCCCCCCGTGAACCGACTCGAACAGGTAGGAATACGGCCCTTCGGCCAGTTTGAGATAGGCGCTCAGCGGTGTATCGAGATCCGCAAGGACCTCGCGGACCAGCGGCACGCAGGTATAGCCCTCGCCTGCGAACGCGTTCAACGCTTCGGGGGTCACGTCTGGCGTCCCGGGATGACTGGGTCCCGGCGATCGATTTTCGCTTCAGACATGTCCCACCAGCCCCATGTCAGTCTGACCGGCCGGCTGATCCCAGGAGCGACGGCAGCTCGGCCATGGAGTCGATCACCGCATCCGGATGAAAGTTGCGGATATCCTCGCCGTGATTGTAGCCGTAGCTCATGCAGACAATCTGGAACCCGGCGGCGCGCGCCGCCTTCACGTCGCTCTGCGAGTCGCCGATCATCAGGGAATCTGCCGGTTCCACCCCGAGCGACCTGGCGGCGTGCAGCAGCGGCAGGGGATCCGGCTTCTTCCTGGGCAGCGTGTCACCACTGATCACGATCTCGAACCGGTCGATGATGCCGAGCTGTTCCAGAAGCGGCTCGGTGAACTGCGCGGCCTTGTTGGTTACGCTGCCAACCCGGTAGGGCCCCCGCGCCAAGAAATCGAGCCCCTCCTGCACCCCCGGATACAGGAGGCTGCGTTTCGAGGTGTTCTCGGCGTACAGTTCGAGAAAGACCGGCAGCGCCCGCCCGAAAAGCGCGGCGCCCGGTTCGGCGTCGAGGTCATTGACCAGGGCGCGTTTCACCAGCCGCTCGACGCCGTTTCCCACCCACAGTCGAACCGAATCTTCGCCTCTGGGGGGCATGTCGAGACGGCCCATCATCTCGTCAACGCACCAGGCCAGATCGGGGACACTGTCGACGAGCGTCCCGTCGACATCGATCAGCACCAGTTTCGGATCCTTCAGCACGACGGACTCCTACGCCGCGGCCAGTTCCTCGCGCATCGACGCGATGATGCTGTCGTAACGGTTGGGATCGCTGTCGCTTGCGGCGCCGAAGATGGCGGATCCCGCGACAAAGGTGTCCGCTCCGGCCGCCTTGATCTCCCGGATATTGTCGACCTTCACCCCGCCGTCGATCTCGAGGCGAATGTCGTATCCGCTGTCGGTGATCCGTTTTCTGGCCTCGCGCAACTTGTCGAGTGTCGCCGGGATGAACTTCTGCCCGCCGAACCCCGGGTTCACAGACATCAGCAGGATCATGTCGACCTTGTCCATCACGTAGTCGAGATACCCCAGCGACGTCGCCGGATTGAACACCAGGCCCGATTTGCAGCCCGTTTCCCGGACGAGCTGAAGGCTGCGATCGATGTGCTCGCTCGCCTCCGGGTGGAAGGTAATGTAGCTGGCGCCGGCCTTGGCAAAATCCGGGATGATCCGGTCCACCGGCTTGACCATGAGGTGGACGTCGATCGGGGCGGTGACTCCATGACTGCGCAGTGCCTCGCACACCAGCGGTCCGATGGTCAGGTTGGGCACGTAATGATTGTCCATCACATCGAAATGCACGACGTCCGCACCCGCGGCGAGCACCTTGTCGACCTCATCGCCAAGACGAGCGAAGTTGGCCGAGAGAATCGAGGGAGCGATAAAATCCGGTTGAGCCATGATGAAAGCCTCTATACCCGCAACAAAAAAGAGCCGGGACTTTAACTGATCAGGGGATCATTTGCAGCAATTCAGGGCGACCCGGAAGGATCGACCTCCCGGCCCGGCATTGTGAAACGGAAACGGATCACACAGAATCGGCCCCGGTTCGTACCCCACTTTCAGTCATCAGATGGAGCCCTGAATGTCTTCCGAACTTTTTATCCGGCTTGCCGCCCAGACACTGCACGTCCTGTCCGCCGTCGTCTGGGTCGGCGGCATGTTCTTCGCCTACTTCGCATTACGCCCGGCCGCCGCTGCCGTCCTGGAACCACCCCAGCGCCTGTCCCTCTGGTCGCGCACGTTCTCGCTTTTCTTTCCCTGGGTCTGGGCGTCGATGGGAATACTGCTCGTCACCGGTTTCTGGATGATGTTCACTTCGTTCGGCGGCTGGCAGGCCCCGCCCTACGTCCATATGATGCTGGGGACCGGCATCTTGATGATGCTCGTCTACCTCCATGTGTACTTCGGCCCATACCGCAGGCTACGCCGCGCCGTCGAGGCGCAGGACTGGCAGCAGGGTGGCCGCTCCCTGTCACAGATACGATGGCTCGTGGGCGCCAATCTCCTCCTCGGGTTGTTCGTGATCGTGATCGGGAGCGGCGGCAGGTTTCTCTAGCGGATTGTCGATCGATCCTGCGCAGACCCAAAGAAAAAGGCCCGCCAGGCGGGCCTTTTAGCAGATCTCACGATCTGGGCCGTCGTTTTGACGGCTCCGGAGCCTTAGGCGATTTGACAGAAATCGCCTTACTTGCAGGCCTGACCCGCATAGTAGGCCGCGAGATTGGCGATGTCCGCGTCGCTCAGTGCGGCGACCATGGCCTTCATCGTCGCATCGCTGCGAGCGCCGCTCTTGTACTCGCCGATGGCCTTGGCGAGGTACTGTTCCTTCTGCCCGGCGAGGTTGGGGTACATCGGGGTGGCGGAAACACCGATGGCACCGTGGCAACCCGCGCAGGTTGCGGATTTGGCCTTTCCGGCAGCGGCGTCGCCGCCGGCGAATGCAGCGCTGGAGGCAGCGATGAGGCCGCAGCCCACGATTGCAATTATCTTTTTCATCTGTCGTACTCCTGTTGGTTTTTCCTGCACGCCTGCTCGCCAGACGTTCTCGATCCTGACCCCGGGAAATTCGGGAGGCAGCGGATTCTAACCACAACCCGACGGAAAATCGACCCTTTTCGATGGCCGTAGGGTCGACTATCGTCCCGAGCAAACCCGTGCCGGCAACCCGATCACGGCGAAAACACCCGGGACAGCGCGCCCTTCAGATCCTCGTCCAACCAGGCCCCCCCCGGCGTCGGACGCCGGTCGCCCGGACCGGCCGAAAACCACACCATAAAGCGTGATTATGGGTGGATGCGGAAGTTTTAGTGATCCAGGTTCCTGTTTTCCCTACAATTCGCGCTCGGACGAATAACTTGGATGACGGCTTTTCCAGGGATGACTGACCGGTTCCCTGACGGGCTTGTCCACCTGCAAATACCACAAACGGAGAAACACATGATCAAGCCCCACGGTTCGGACACCCTGAACCCCCTGTTCGTCTACGACTCGAACGAACACGACGAACTACTGCACGAGGCGGAAAGCCTGCCTTCGTTGATGCTGAATTCCGCCGCGGCCGCCAACGCGGTGATGCTGGGCGCGGGATACTTCAACCCGCTGACGGGTTACATGAACCTCGCCGACGCCCTCAGCGTGGCGGACACCCTGAAGACCACCGACGGCCTGTTCTGGCCGACGCCGGTGCTGAATCTCACCAACAACATCGAGAGCATCAAGGGTGCGCGACGCATCGCATTGCGCGACCCCAACGTCGAAGAGCATCCGATCCTGGCCGTCATGGACGTGGAGGCCATCGAGGATGTCAGCGACGCCGAGTTGAACCACATGGCCGAAAAGGTCTTCGGGACAACGGACAGCGAGCACCCGGGGGCCGGCAACTTCCTGAGCCAGGGCAAATTCGCCGTTTCCGGCCCAATCAGGGTCCTGAATTTCAGCTACTTCCAGGCCGACTTTCCGGACACCTTTCGCACCGCCGTGGAGATTCGCAACGACATCGCCGAACGCGGCTGGAAGAAGGTCGTGGCCTTCCAGACACGTAACCCGATGCACCTGGCGCACGAGGAACTCTGCCATATGGCGATGAACCGGCTGGGCTGCGACGGGCTGGTCATCCACATGCTGCTGGGCAAGCTGAAACCCGGCGATATTCCCGCCCCCGTGCGCGATGCCGCCATCCGCAAGATGGTGGAGCTGTACTTTCCGCCCAACAGCGCGATGGTCACGGGATACGGCTTCGACATGCTCTACGCAGGTCCCCGTGAGGCCGTGCTGCACGCGGTGTTCCGCCAGAACATGGGGGCCACGCACTTCATCATCGGCCGCGACCATGCGGGGGTGGGCGACTACTACGGCGCCTTCGACGCACAGACCATCTTCGATGACGAGGTGCCCGAGGGCGCGCTGGACATCGAGATTTTCAGGGCGGACCACACCGCTTACTCCAAGAAACTGGACAAAGTGGTCATGATGCGCGAGGCGCCGGACCACACGAAGGAAGATTTCGTCCTGCTGTCCGGCACCAAGGTGCGCGAGATGCTGGGTCAGGGTATCGCACCGCCGCCGGAGTTCTCCCGCCCCGAGGTAGCCCAGATCCTCATGGACTACTATCAAACCCAGAAATCCTGAAGATTACCCCTGCTGATCCTACCCGGCAATCTAAGGCCCCGCCCGCAACGGGCGGGGCTTAACCGCTGGCGAGCACCTTGCCCGCCACCGAATTAACTTTCAACCGGCATCGCTGTAGTGAAGGGTCGGCCAAACACAAACTCGCGTAGTCGAGCCGGCAACGTCAGGTATCGGCTGAAACGCATCCTTGCGCTTGAAAGAGACGACTTGTTCAAGAAACCGGACGGCACCCGGACGCGGGCCTGTATATCTCCCTTCCAGCCAAACTCGGTCTGTGGCCGAATAATTCAGTCTAGTCGGCGGAAACAGCAGGCTCCTTCCCGGTCTCGGCTCGGGAATCCACGCGCTGCCTCGCCCGGGTCTTTTTGACGCCCCCCGCCGGACTGGAACCGGTGGAAAAGCCAGTCGTCTTATTATCCGGAGCCGGTTTGGCCGGCTCCACGAGCCTCCGCGCACGCGCCGCCACTTTTTCGGCTTTCTTTTCCGCCGCGTCGAGCTCGGATTGCGCCTCCTTTGCCTTTTCGAGGGCCTCCGTTGCCCTGCCCTGTTCTTTGGCACTCGCTTGCGCAAGGGCTTGAGCGGTACGGGCCTGCGCTTCGGCCGTCCCGGCCTGGGCTCGCGCCGTTTCGGCCTGGGCCGCCGCGGTTTCGGCCTGGGCCGTGGCTTCCATTTCGAGCTCCGCCTGAGCGTCTGCAATCTTCTTGTCCGCTTCAGCCAGCGCAGCGGTCCTCGCGCTCTCCATTTCTTCCGCCACGGCCTTCCTGACGCCGACGATCTCGACTGCCGTCTCCTTCCTCACGCGTTCGATCGCCGAGTGCGCATCAACCCTCGCCTTGTCCGCCTGCTCCTTTGCCGCCGCGGCCTGTTTGAGCGTATTGGAAATCTCTGCCTGTGCCTGGGCCGCCTTTGCTTGCGCCTCCGCCCGCAACTGGGCAGCGAGTGCCTCTGCCTTTGCGGCTTTCGCCCTGGCCTTGGCCGTTTCCGCCTGCGCCTCTGCCTGAGCCCGCGCGACCGTCTCCTGGGCCCGGGCCACTTCTATTTGAGCCTTCGCCGTCTCAGACAACTCTTTGGCCAGGGCGGCCATGCTCTTCAGTGCCTTGTCAATATTGGACATGGTTTTTTAGATCCTCCACTGGTGGTCTAATTCTTCACAGTACGCAAGGTATCAATGAGATTGATACCCGAGCGGATCAACATGCGTCCGGGTTCGGGCACGACGCGAGAGGACCCCTTCACCTCCGCCCCGGTACAACGCCCTACCACCTGTGCACTACCGCCCGGCACTCCGAATATTACAGTATTGTTACAACTCAGTCCCAGCCCACGCTGATCACAAACACTATTCCGGCCGGCAGAAGCCGGAAACCATCGTTCGTGCGTCAAGACAACGCATAAGAAAGGACGGTTTTTATCGCCGTTGCAAACTCGTCGAATGAATGCGGTTTGACGATATAGTCCTCGACCTCATATCGGAAAGCCGCCGCGCGGTCGTTGGGTTCGTTCGACGAGGTCAGGACGATCACGGACAAATCCCGCAGGACGGGGTCATTGCGCAGTTCTCGAAGAAACTCGATACCGCTCATCCGCGGTAGATTCAGGTCGAGCAGGATCAACGACGGCGGCGGATCGATCTTCTCCACGCCGTCACCGCGCAACATCTCCAGTGCATCGACGGCGGTGCGGGCGACATGCAGCGGGTTGCCGATCTTGTTCTTGTTCAGCGCCCGCTGAACGGTCATGACATCGACCCGGTCGTCCTCCACGAGCAGAATGCCGGCATTTTCATCCATCGTCTTTTCCCTTAACGGTTTCGAGATCTGCGTCATCTCGGTGTCATCCTAAGGTTCCTCTTTGACCCAGGTAAAGGTGAAACGGCTCCCCCGACCCGGCCCGGAATCCAGGGAGATCGATCCACCATGCTCCTCCACGAGCTTTTTCACCAGCGCCAGACCAATCCCGGTGTCAATGCCAAAGTCCTTCACCTGTAACGTCTGGAACATCATGAACACCTTGTCCTGGTATTCGCTCGGGATGCCAGGACCGTCGTCGGTTACCGAGAATTCACATCGGTCTCCGAGGTCTTTCCCCGATACCCGAATGACGCCCTTCTCGCGGTCGTGGTGATTGATCGCATTTCCGATGAGGTTCGCAAAGACCTGCCCAATATGCAGTCTATCCGTGAAAAGACGTGGCATTCCATCTTTTACTTTTACCTTGTAGCCCCTCGGCGGCGCAAGGGAATCGATGGTGTCGCGGACAAGCTCCACGGTGTCCACATCCTCGACCGTTCCGGCAGTACGCCCAATCCGCGAATAGGCCAGTAGACCTTCAACCAGCGCATTCATGCGCGCCACGCGATCCTGCATCAGATCGATCTGCTCACTGGTCTGCGACGTCAGCTTGTTCCGCAGGTCCTCTTTCAGCCAACCCGCCAGGTTGGCGATCGCCCTCAGGGGCGCCTTCAGATCATGGGATGCAACGTAGGCGAACTGCTCCAGGTCCCGCGCGCGATGTTCCGCCTCCGCCGTGCGTCGGGCCACGCGCTGTTCGAGCGTCACATTCAGGATCTGCAGTGCCTGCTCCGCGCGCCGTCGCTCGCCGATCTCCTTGTTCAGAGCACTGTTGGAGCGCTCGAGCTCGACGGTCCGCTGGGCGACCAGATGCCGGACCTGCTGCGCCCGCCCAATCGACGAAAACAGAAAGATCGACGACAGCAAGGTGAAAGCGACACCGCCACCCAGTATGAGGTAAGCGCTCCAGGATTCCGACTCGAAGTA
Organism: Pseudomonadota bacterium; assembly: GCA_034722015.1. Lineage (GTDB taxonomy): Bacteria > Pseudomonadota > Gammaproteobacteria > JAJDOJ01 > JAJDOJ01 > JAJDOJ01. The sequence continues at coordinate 7,866 of JAYENI010000199.1, read as the reverse complement.
ACCGGGTACCGGATTGCAGACGACGATCCAGCGACGGTCTCCTACCTGAATCTCGCCGCGATATTCCACAAGGTCAGGATCCGCTGCCAGACTGGCGCCTACGGGAAGATCTTTCCGTGAACGGGACGCGTGAAAGTAAAACGGATACGCCGGAGATTCCGGCGCGGACGCGAAGAACCGCATGTCGACCCCGCTGGGCCCCAGGTTTCGCAATGCTTGCTCCACGAGATTCTCAACCAGAAAACGACCGGCGACGAATCCGCGCAGCTTCTGGTTCAACGGTCGCCCCTGAAGTGCCGTTGCTTCAGATTCCGATGGTTCCTCATCCCCGGGCGCTTCGAATACGGGACCGTATACGGAGAACCATGACTGCCGTCCCGTCGCCGGCGAAACGTCCACGGGCAGGGATGCACCCAAGACGGCGGAGCGCGCAGTTGCCCTCAGAAAGGCGAGTTCGTCGGGATCCGACGCCAGATCAAAACCAAGCAGTGCCTTGTTGCTGGAGTACGGTTGAATGTAGAGCACAGGGAAATGGATCGGGCGCTCCAGCGTAACGTCCGCTTCCCTCTCCTTGATTCGGAACGGGGTATAGCTCCGCCGGGCTTCGGCAAGAAAGGCGCTACGTTCTTCAGACGGGACTCGCGACACCCAGTAGAGGGCTTTGATTCCAGCATTCCGCTTCAGGGCGGGGCCCACGAAATCTCTGAACTCGCGTCGTGTAACTCGCTCGGAGGCATCGAAGAAGCTGCCCAGGTCCAGAACGACCTCCAGCGTGTGGTCGAGTTCTCGCTGAATGACCAATACCCTGTCGCGGGCGGCCGCGGAAAATGCGTCGAACTGACGCTGTCCCTCGAGGTCTGAGATCTTCTTGAATATAAACCACGTCACCAGCATCCCTAACACCACAACCAGCAGGATGGGAACGTAGCTACGCCAGCCGTAGATGCTCATAAGAAGGATGACACCTGTCCGGGTGAAACGCATCCTTTTCTGACTACTGCCAGCGCAGGCAACGAGAGATCCTCCGGAGACAAGGGGGAAAGGCGGACGGCAGTGATCTCCCTGAGTCCGACCTTGTGCGACAAGGGCTGCCGCCTGTCTTGCGGATAGGCATCCGGCCTTTGGCCGAATGACAGAAAGAACCACATCGGCTCGCTCAACGGTGATCCGTCGCCGATTTCGATTGACAATGCGTCTGGCAAATAGGTCGGTCGGTACCGCCAGACCGGAAACGGCGCGTTCTCTGTGACCGGGTTTTTCGGACGAAAACAGATGCCGAACGGTGAGACGTGTTGACCACGACGCGCACAACGCTCCCAAAGCCGGGTGGGTTTCGTGCGTTCGTTCATTGCTTCCCCAGAGCCATCCAGCCACAAAAGCTCGAGCATCGCGTTGTGGAAGAAAAATCGACGATTCGCGGTACCCTGCCCCGGGTGTCTATTGTGTGTCCCCTCGGTTAACCCAAACGCCTTCAATGCCTCCGCCTCCGACGCACCGGGCTGGACACAGATGAACAGGTGATCAACTTCCATGGCGTGCTCACAGAAAGTCTCTCAAGAGGAAACGACATCACTTCCGACACGGGGCAAATGCGATCCAGCCCTTGATGTCACCAGGGCGGCCTCGATCATGCCTCGAACCGCACGCAGGCCACAGGCGGCAGGTGCTTGCTGACGGACTGCCAGGAATCGCCCTGGTCTTCACTGAGCCAGAGGGAGCCGGTGGTGCTGCCAAAGGCCAGTCGCTCGCCGTCGCCCGAGATATCCAGCGCGTGACGATAGACCAGGTCGTAGGCGGGCTCATCCGGCAAGCCGCGGGTCAGAACGTCGAAGTGCTCACCCCCGTCCCGCGTGCGCGTCACCACCACGCGGGCGTCCACGGGGATGCGCTGCTCGTCCTTCGTCGCCGGGACGAACCAGGCCGTGTCCGGCTCCTTCGGGTGCACGGCGACCGCGAATCCGAAAGTGGAAGGCGGAACATTCTGCAACTCGCGCCAGTTTTCGCCTCCGTTGTCGCTACGGAAGATCCCGTTGTGGTGCTGCATCCAGAGCCGGTCCGGGTCGGCGGGACAATGCACGATCCGGTGGGGGTCCTGGGCCAACGGCTCTTTCGCCATGTCCGGCGGCATGTACGCGGCACGCAGCCCGGCGCCGATCAACTCCCAGTGCGCACCCGAGTCGCGAGTCGTCCAGACCCCGCCGACGGAGACGCCGACGGTCACATGCGCAGGATCACGAGGGTCGACGAGGATCGAGTGAATGCCGGCAAAATCGAATCCCCCGCCCACCCATTTCCGGCGACGCGGCTCGTCCCATAGCGAACGAACCAGCGCCCAGCTATCGCCACCGTCTTCAGAGCGAAACAGGCCACCCGGGATGACGCCGCACCAGAGTTCGCCGGGGGAGCCCGCCTCCAGGGCCCAGATCAACTGTGTGCTCCAGGGCAGATCGAGTCCCCGCATGGGGTCCTTGTCCTCCAGGCCTTCGGGTTTGGGCGGAAAAGCCGGCGCCGTAACCTCCGACCAGATCTCACCACCATCCCCGGAGCGCTGCATCTTGACACCGAAGTGCCCGAGATCGAGGGCCGCGTGGATCCGCCGGCCGCCCGGTTCGGCACAGATCATGGAAACCGGGTCCCCCGGGAACCAGTGCCTTACGATTTCCCAGCGTCCGCTTCCGCTCCGCCCGATCCGAAACAGTCCCTTGCGGGTGCCCACCAGCAGTCGGTCGCTCATGTCAGCCTCCGGAAAGGGCCTGTGCCACGAAGATGTCGTCTTTTCCACTGACAGGGTCGGACAGGCCGACGCGGTCGCGGATCAACTCGTTGTTGCGGAATATCGCCACATGCTTGCGCAGGGCGCCCTGGTCGTCAAGAACGTAACTGCGCACCCCGGGATGGACCTGAAAATAGGTCTCCAACGCCTCCCGCACCGTGGCGCCCTCGACCCGGGCCGGCGGGGTCTCGACATGACGCAGCAGATTGGGCGTGAAACTCAGGGTCGCCATCCTGGATCCTCACGGTTCGCCGGATATCTGACAGCGAAACTCGCCGGTTTCGCCAATTCGGATGGACCCTCATCATCTGATCCCGCTGGAATCGGGACCGGATTCGAGGCCCCGTCAGTTCGTCGCATCAGCCGTACGCTGGCCGATACGGATGACTACGAACTCGGCGGGCTTGACCGAAGCGACATCGATCTCGATCAGGCATCGCCGCTCGGCGGATTCGGGAAACCCGGACCCTCCGGCGCGGCAGACTGATTCAGTTCACCTTCAATCGATCGTCTAAGGCGATTGCCGGAAACTGGTATGTCATTTGACAGAAATCGCCTAATGAACGTGACCGTGGGCGACCTCTTCTTCCGTCGCCTCTCGCACACCCACAATCTCTACATCGAAATGAAGCACGACGCCAGCCAGTGGGTGATTGGCGTCGATCGTGACTTCATCGCCATCCACGTGCTTCACCATGATTTGCCGCACGGACCCATCCGGACCCCGTGCCTGAAATGCCATACCCGCCTCGACCGAATCGACACCCTGAAAGGCTGTCTTCTGAACGATTTCAATCATAGCCGCGTTGACCTCTCCGTAACCCTCGGCAGGCTCAACCTTCACTTGCAGCGCATCTCCCACAACCTTGCCCACCAGCGCTTTCTCCAGACCGGGAATGATATTTCCCGCGCCATGCAAATAGGCCAGCGGCTCGGAACCTTCCGAGCTGTCCAGAACCGTTCCATCGTCGCCGGTCAGTTTGTAGTTCATGCTGACGACCAGATTATTACCAATCAACAAAGACATAGCTGCTCCTTCACTCCACTTGAAACGTTCATCTACGGATTAGTGCGCAAGATTCACCATACACTCGGCGGTTCGACGCTAGATTTAAGGCGATTGCCGGAAAATGACATAGCAGATTGCGCAGGATTTTCGTTCGTCATCGAGGCGCGACAACAGGCGCATCGTCGAACGATGGAACGGTTGTCAAAACTCAGGGGACGGATGAAAAGACAAGCAAGAGGGTATCCCATTTGACAGAAATCGCCTAAGCTCGCCCGACTGGTTTTACAGTGTCTGATAGAATCTCTGACGATTTGTCTGGCATTGCAGATAGGCGGTGCGATGAGGGATCTGGGGCAGGAGCACCTGGTTCTGTCACATGCCCGCCCAGGTGGAGTACACCCAACCTGGCCCGCGGTTAATTTGCCGGCACTCAGTCTATCGTTTTTTCCGTCCTGATGTACACATCTTACCCCCGGTATATGGTCGCAACGAGATTTCTAACGGGATGCAGGGCCTAGTAGACTTTCTGAACTTCAGGTTTTTTATCAGCCCCCATGTCCTGGTGGGCTGTTACTATGCGGGGGCGCTTGGCGTCCCGTTTGGAAGCTGGTTCCTGGCAATATGGATAAAGCGAAGATACGGATTGGTATCTGACGCTCACCAATCAGGCAAAACTGCATTTCTTGCGGTAACCGGAAAAAGAAACCGGTTGCTGTTTTATGTGTTGGTTATCCTGATTTTCATCTGCATGGAGATCCTGTGGCGCGTGATGCTTGAGTTCCTGATCGCCTACCTGCAAATGAGAGAGGCGCTATTGGGGTTGGCAGCGGACTGAACGGTCCCGTAAAGAAATCTTTGGACGTATGGCGGGGCGTCGCGTCACTGCGGTACGCGAGCTTGCCGTTGACGAATAGGCTCACTACGGCTGTCCCGATTACCTGGCTGCGGGAAATGGTCTCAGCCCCGCCTCCTTTGGATGGGTCTACCACGAAGTCATGCACGTAAGGACAGGAAAAAACAGGCCCGATTCCGCTCCGTTTCTCAGTCATCCGAAAAATAACGAACCAGAAACTCCTCGTCACGGGGCGAAAGATCGAACAGACGCGCCGCAGCCTCGATGCCAGATTTTTTGGGTCCGTCCTGGGCGACTATCCATTCAATTGCCTTCCTGAGCGCCTCATTCCGTTCGCTGGTTTCTCTGTCAGCCATTTGCCGGATCCCGTCGCAAGTGAGCCTCGATACACGCCCTGTATATCGTGCATGATGATCGGGAATCGACTACCAAAGCTCGTTCCTCCCCTGGAAGTGAACGACCTCGTCGATTGGTTCTTTTATGTTCATTTCCCGCCGAACGCCTTGCGTAACCGGCTGCCGAAAGCATAGTGAGCGATAGCGAAGGACATCCACAGCTATACATGCTGATCGACAAGGATTGGGTTTCCGTCGGGGTCAACCGCAATAAAACTTGCCGGACCCGTGGCATTCTCGTCAGCTTCGGACAATAGTTCCACACCTTCAGCTTTCAATTGACGCTGTAGATCGCGAATGTCGGTGAATGCACCAAGTTGCGCCGCGTTTTCGTCCCAGCCCGGATTGAAAGTTAACGTGTTCTTTTCGAACATGCCCTGAAAAAGACCGATCGTATGATCGCCATTCCTTACAATCAACCAGTTCTGCGAGGCATCTCCGCCGATAAGCTTGAAACCAAACTTTTCATAGAAGACCCTCGAAGCTTCAATATCCTTGACAGCCAAACTGATTGAAAATGCGCCAAGTTCCATAAATTGTTCCTCTAGAAAAGTTGAAACCGTGGGTTGGAGAGGGGCGAACGTGGTCTGGCCTTACAAATCACTCGTCACCATTATTGGCTACATGATATATAGTAACGCTAGAATCTATCCTTAACGCCCTGGCCATTCCCTGTATTCACTGCATTCCCTGCGTGAATTGACGTAAAATTGGTCCACGCCCCCAAAATGTCAAGCGTAAGGCCTGTCCCCCTGTCCTGCTCCCTCAGCACTCACGATCGATCCTTATTCGCTATGTGCTTTTCGCTTCCAGCGGAAAGCGCTGCGATTTTTAATTATTTCCACAGCTAAATCCACACCAATATCCGACCGATGGAAGTGACCGGGAGATTGCTCTTCAACGCTAGATTTTTCTCCCTGAAGGAGAGGTTTTTGGTCGAAAGGTAGAAGGCCACATAAAACAAGATTCGACTCCTTTCCCTCAGACTGGCTGGGCGTGACGCATGATGCGCCCACACCATTAGGCAGAATGGGTACGGCCGAAAATTCGCTTGGCTATTTCCGCAACTATCAAAACAAGTAGAAGCGCAGAATGCATGATATATAGAGCCAACGGGGTCCAGATCACATAGTCGTTTTCGATAAAGTAAGACGCCAGGGAGAAAAGCACAACCCAGGAAAGCACGAACGCTGCATGGATCACCGCGATTCGTATGCTTCGAGAAAGAACACCGAGCACAATGCATAGAAAAAACACGAGAATGGGCGATAGAACTGCGGCGATTAGCCAGGGAGGTACGTATTGGGCATACGCGGAGACTGGGAGTGCGCCCAGAATAACCGCTAAAGTTATCGCCAGGAATCGAGACTGCAATTTGCCTTCCACATGTTACATAAGGGGCACGACGCAAAGAGCGTCCCAGTGAGTAGTAGCGAACGACTAGATGTACATCTTATGCGTCCTTACATCTCATTAGCCAATTTTTTATTAACCGTATGTGTCTTTGTATGCGTTTTTAAGGCGTGCATATAATTCATGCAACTTTATATACCCTTCGGCCATCTTATCTGGATATTCCTTTTCATCATCAAGCACCATAGACAGCACATCAAGAATACAATCTAAATCCCAACTGTAGAACGAGATTGGTCTTATGCCTTTATAAACATCTATTCTTGCACCCAAACCAAAAGCTTCAATCATTTGCCAAGCATGCTTCTGCAACTCAGTCAATTGTATCCCTGATATTTTTATTTTTGCAAGGATATCGTTTTTTCCTGGCTTTATCTGCTTTCATTGCCCTATTTTTGCAATAGCCTAATTTTTTGTTTTTCAAGGGAGGCAAGTCTTCGCTTAAGGCTATTGACTTCTTTATTTATGGTTGCTAGCTCGTGTTTTACCGCCTGCTCACTTGCACCCTTAGACCCGAGCAATTCTTTTGCTAGTGATTGAACCTCTTGTCGGAGTAGGCGGAAATATGGGTTTCCATGAGCATAGTTTTGTTTATACTGCAGTCGTCCTTTTTTTATCGCGTCGATAATTTGCTTCTCAGTAAGTCCATATTCCTTACAAGCATTATTATGACTTAACGTTTCCCCTTGCTTTTGCCACATTGACTCAAACATATTCTGGTATTTCTCTTTGCGCTACGTCGCGCTTCAGCGGCGCGGAGCGAGGTACGAGCGGAGCGTCTGACTGCAAGCGCCTTGTTATATACTATTTTCTCTACCTTGTAGTATATGTGCGGCATATTCGGAACGCGCTTCACCATCTAGGGGTCGCCCATGTTCATTTGCCCAAATTAGCATTTCTTCCGTATCAACTGATACCTTCTTAATGTCCACTCTGTTTGCTTTTAATTCAGTTAATGTCTTTTCAGCATCCTTTCTCCATTGTTGATATGTTTCTTCTATGTTGTCCGGGTCAGAAACAATTTCTTTCAGACGTTCCCATTGTTCTTCTTTGTACCAGCAAACACCGATATTCACGGTATCATTTTTCATCGCTTGATTGTTTCCATGTGAACATAACTAACTTTCATGATTCGCTTGCGCAGCACCCCGGATGATGAAAGACACTATGCAGGTGTGTCGTCGCACAAGGGCAGAGGTCGCGAAACGTCTTTGAAGGCTTCGGACCGCGAAACCCAACTCGACCCACCACCATTCACTCGTACCCCGGATTGCCTGGCACCGGCTCTTTGGAGGGGGTGGACAGCGTACGCTAAAAAGAGCCGTCAGGTTTTCCTGACAGGCCGTTGAATGGAGGTGCCCTTGGGCGACAGACACGCATTCGATTGTAGTGTTTTTCGTTCGAGGAGGCATGTCATGGAAAT
>JAYENI010000198.1:0-7414 GCA_034722015.1 Pseudomonadota bacterium | reverse complement strand
TGTGCCTGTTGTCGCGCCTTGATGACGAACGATCCCGGCGCTGCGCTGTCCCTGCTCTGCTTGGGCACCGGTCTTGGGCTTCCTGCCCAAGCCGTTCACTGCTCATCGCAGTTCACCCAACGCGATCTGGTATGTCATTTTCCGGCAATCGCCGGGTGCCATCGACCTGTCGGGTTACGCTGCGCTAACCCGACCTACAATTCGGGGCTATGCTGGCGCCAAGTCAGTTTGGGAAAGGGATTTCCGGGGTTGATCGGTGGAAGTATCGATGAACAAGGACCACTACGCGAGGTACGTGCCCGACTACCGGGCCGGAAATGGATCGAGCCCGGCCTGCCGGAAACGGGAGAGTCCTGGTTGCTGGGCAATCGCCATTCCGTCGCCAGGGAATCGTCCCGGCAAGCCACACGGATGGAAATGCTGTCGCGGTTGATCGAGCAGGCCCCCTGGGTATGGCCTCGACATCCGATCTGTTTTATCTGCGACCCCCATGCCGACACCGATGCCTTCATGGCCTCGCTGGTCGCGGCCGGTGTCATCAGGAAAACCGGACCGGATGACCGGGACTTCAAACCCACCAAAGCCGCGCGAAAATCGAGGGTCCTGATTGGCGGCGACTGTTTCGACAAGGGCCCCGGCGTGCTGCGCCTGCTTCGCGCGATTCGGCGGGTGGCAGGCAGTGGTATCAACCTGTCCCTGCTGGCAGGCAATCACGACATCCGTGTCCTGATGGGGCTGCGGGCGATCGGCACGGCACGCAACCCGCGCAGCGAGCACTTTTTCGCGCGCATGGGGCCAAAATCGATCCCGCTGCTCAAGGAAATCGCCGAGTCGTACCTCTCGGGACCGAAGGCCATGCGGGGTATTCCGGGCACCCGCGAATGCCGGCGCAGACTGTTCCCTTCCAAGCGCTGGTTCGACGGGTTTCCGATGCAGGCCGAGTGGATGATGCCCGCGGCCGGCGTGGAGAAGGAAATGCGCCGGATGCGGGAGAAGGTCGTTCAACTGGCCGAGGGCTGCGAGGCGCAGGGTCTGTCGATTCGCAAGGTCTACGCCGCGGCGCTGAAATGTCAGGAGATATTCCTCGATCCGAAGGGCGAGTTTTCCTGGTTTTTTCGGGAAACGCGGCTGGCCCATCGGGAGGGGACCTTTCTGTTCATCCACGCCGGGATCGATGATCGCATCGCGCGGGTGATCGCCGATCACGGTGTCGAACACCTGAACCGGCAGTTTCGCCACCGCGCCCGGGAGGACCCCTTCGAGTTCTACTACGGGCCCCTGGCGAACACGATCCGGACCAAATACCGGCCGGTGGACATGCCGCTAACGCCCTGGGGCGTCGACCTGGTCAACGACAAGGGGATCCACGCCATCGTCCACGGACACCGCAACCTGCTCCACGGTCAGCGAATCATGCTGCGCAAGGGAATGATCAACTTCGAGTGCGACACCTCGCTGGACCGAAACACACGAGCGAAGGAAGGCCTCTCCGGACACGGCGCATCCGTCACCATCGTGCACCCTGAAGGACACGTCCTGGGGATCAGCAACGACTACCCGGGCATCAAGGTGTTTTCGCCGGAGGTGCTATTACGCGGCAGAAAAAAGTCATCAAAGACACGAGGCTAATCCGGCGAAAACAGACAAGAGTAGGTTGGGTTAGCGCAGCGTAACCCAACAAACTAACCTCGATATCGTGTTACTTCCTCCGGGCTAACCCAAGCTACTGCTGCGACGTGTTGCCAAACCCCGAACACGGCCATTCTTAATCGACACGACAAAAGGACAGATCGGATGAGAACCAGCGAGAACAGTTTCAAGCATGAGTCCATCCAGGACGCTTCCTCGATCCGCTCCCTGCTCGAGTCGATCACACGAGGTCTGGCCGAGGGACGCCTGACCTTCAGTGACGAGGACGGCGAGATCGTCATGGAACCCGAAGGACTGCTGCAGCTCAAGGTCACTGCAATCCGTGAGGACAGTCACAATAAAATCAGCCTGCGCATCAGCTGGCAGGCGGAAGAGAAATTGACACAGAAACAGAACGCGCTGAAGGTGGAATGAAGCTTGGGGGTCAAGCTTGGGGGTCAAGTCTAGCAATATATAGGTTATAAATTTATAACTATATATTGCTAGACTTGACCCCACACTCCGGTGTTTTGTTTCCGGACGCAATCAACGGGCCGAGACAACCGACCAGCGCCGGTAGAGCAGCGGCACAATGAACACGACGAACAGGGCCGAGCTCATCGCACCGAAGATAAGGGAGATTGCCAACCCACCCATGACGGGATCCGGAACCATAATTGCCGTGCCGAGCGCAATCGCCAGGGTGGTGAGCAGGATCGGCCGCAGGCGCGCGGCGCCCGCCTCACGCACTGCGTCTTCAACACGGTGTCCCTGCCGCTGATACTCCCGCGCAAAGTCGATGAGCAGCAGGGAGTTGCGCACGACCACCCCGGCAAGTGCAATCACTCCGACCATTGAGGCCGCCGAGAAGGTGGTCCCCATCAGCCAGTGGCCGGGAAACACGCCGATGAGTGCCAGGGGCACCGCGGACATCGCCAGTAAGGGCAGTGAAAAGGAGCGATAATAGGCGACCAGTAATAGAAAGATCACCACCAGTGCGAGTCCCAGCGCGAGCCCCATGTCGCGGAAGGCGTCCAGGGTGATCCGCAGTTCCCCTTCCCACAACAACTGATATCCTTTGAGCGCGTCGGGTCGCACCGGGATGAAGCCCAGGTTCGAGCTTGCAAGACGGGCGCCCTCGCCCAGGTCCATACCATCCAGACGCCGATCCAGGTCAAGCACCGCATACACGGGTGCACTGGCCGCGAGTTCTCCTCCCACGTACTCGACCCGCTCGGTGTTCTTGTGGTTGATGGGCCTGGGCTGAACGCCCATGACCAGCTCGGTCACCTCGGACAGGGGGATAATCTGTCTCGCCTCGTTTCGCACGAAGGCCCGTTCGAACAAGGTGGGATCGATTCGGTGTTCACGCGGAATATGCAAACGCACCGGCACGGGTTCTCGCGCCCCGGGCGGGTGGGCCTGAGCCAGTGTCTCACCGCGCAGGAGTCGTGCTACGGCTTCTGTGACCTGGGTCGGGTCGACACCCGCCAGGGCGGACTTCTCCCGGTCGACCAGGATCCGGTACTCCGCCACGTCGAACGGCACGCTCGCCCAGACCTCGGCCATGTCATGGGTTTGTTCAAACTCGGCGGCCACGCGGTGCGCCAATACCGACAGACGTTCAGTGTCCGGCCCGTGGATCTCCGCGAGCACCGTCGCCCGCACCGGCGGTCCCGGGGGATCTTCGACGAGCTGGATAATACCGCCGGGGTAGCGGGCCGCGATCGCATCGACCTCGGGCCTCAGTTCGAGTACATAATCGATGGACGCGGGTCCGCGTTCGAACTTGTCGACCAGATTGACTCGAATCTCGGCGAACTGGGGTCCCCGGTTGCGACCACTGCCCTTGAGCTGACCGTTGAAATCGATCACCGAGGGGATTCCCACATAGGTCTGGTAATCACGGACGTAGGGCTGCCGCCTCAGCAGCTCGCCCAGTTCCCGCGCCGCACGGTCCGTGACTTCCAGCGGAGTGGTTTCCGGCAGGTGCACATGTATCAGGAAGGTGTTTTTGTCGTCCTTGGGCAGAAACGCGAGCGGTACGCCCAGAGGCGATACGACACCGGCGAGACCCTGGGGACGAATGAACTGCCACGCGGGTTGCAGCAGTGAGAGTATCAGCAACAGCGCTACCGTCAGATAGAATCCGTAGCGCAGCCAACGATGCGCGAGCAGAGGTGTGATCAGGGCGTAGTACGCCCGCTGAAGGATCGTTTCCGCGGACCTGCCACAGTGCCTGCCGGTGCGCATGAAGCGGCGCAGCAACCACGGCGTTACCGTGTATGCAATGATCAGTGAGGCGATCATGGCGACCGGGACGTTGAAGGTGATGGGATAGAAATACTGGCCGAGCATCCCGGTTACGAGAGTCAACGACAAAAATACCGTGACCACGGTGAACGTCGCGAGTGTCGTGGGATTGCCGATCTCGTGCGTGGCCAGGATCGCCGCATCCACCTTGCTCGAGCGCCCTGCGTCGCCTGGGAGCGATAGATAATGACGGTGGATGTTCTCCGTGACCACGATTGCATCATCGACGAGCATGCCGAGGGCGAGGATCAGGGCGTACAGGGTGATGCGATTGAGGGTCGGACCGGCGAGAAGATCGGCACCCATCACAACCGCGAAGACCAGTGGAATAGTGACCGCAACGATCGCCGCTGCCCGCCAGCCCAGAAACACGAGCAGAACTACCGTCACCGCGCCGATGGCGATGAACAGATGTTCGACGAGTCGGGTCACCGTTTTGTCGGCCTTGATACCGTCGTCGCGCGTGACGACGGCGTACACTTCAGGCGGCAGAAAAGTCCGGCGCATGGTCTCGACCCGCTGACGCAGGACTTCAGTCAGGGAGACGGCGTTCACACCGGTGCGCTTGGCCACGGCCACCGTCACCGCGGCCATTTCGGGCGATGCGCTGCCGCCGATGCGAGGGTCCGCGGGACCGAAGGCGAAGCGGCTCATGAACTCCGGTTCATTCGGTGGGCCATCGACGACGCGACCCAGGTCGCGCACCCGCAACACACGCCCGCCTTCGGCATGCACGACGATGTTTTCCAGCTGGGTGACCGTCTCGATCGATCCGGATACCCGCAGCACCCGGTTCTCCCCGCCGTAGACCCTCCTGCCCAGGGGTTGTGAGACATCCGCCGCGGCCACTGAATTGGCTATCTGGTTCAGGCTGACGCCAAAGGCCTGCAGGCGTTCCGGCGAGACCTCGATGCGCAGCTCCCGCGAGCGCCCGCCCACGACAGCACCGACACCAACGCCCCGCACACTTCGCAGTCGTTCCAGGACCTGTTCGGCCATGCGGCGCAGTTCAGCATCCGTGTAATGGTCGGACGCGAGAGTGACCGTGAAGACCGGAACATCGTCGACATCGATGGCCTGTATTCGGGGCTCACCCGCGCCCGGGGGCAGACGATGGCGGTTGCGCAGCACGTGGTCATAGAGCCGCACGAAGGCGTCTTCCTTGTTCTCACCGACCTCGAACTCGACGTCGATTCGCGCCATGCCCTCCAGCGCGGTGCCGTAGACGTGCTTCACGCCATCGATTGCGGTGAGCGCCGCCTCGAGCGGGGCGAGCAGGGTGTGTTCCACCTCTTCGGGAAGTGCACCGGGGAGACTGACGGAGATCTCGGCGGCCGGAACGACGATCTGGGGATTTTCCTCCCTCGGTGTGAACAGCAGGCCGGTCACACCAAAGGCCAGGATCGCCACGGCCAGCAGAACGGTCAGGCGCGATTCCACGAAGTAGCGCGCCAGCCGGCCCGGCAGGTTGAGCGACTCAGGGAGCATCCTCACCGACCTGCCGGAACCGGGCGCCGTCGGGCAACGCCTCGGGGGGGTGCAATACAATCATGCTGCCTGCCTCGACGCCGGCGAGCAGTTCCCGATCAGTGTCCCACCGTCGACCGAGCCGTACACTGCGAAACCGCGCGTTACCTTCGTCGTCGACCAGGAATACACCTTCAATACCCGCCCGGGTGACCACGGCGGTCTGCGGCACGATGGCAACGTTTTCCCGACCGACCACCAGGCGGGCATGGCCAAACCGGCCTGGCGCCAGACGGTGATCGTCCGGCAGTGCAATCCGCACCTTGCAGCGCCGCGTCACCGGATCGGCGGAGTAGACGATGCCGATCACCCGCCCGGTAACCGGTTCGCTGGCGGAATCGAGTTCGATCTTCGCCGGCTGCCCTTCCACGACGGCGCCGACCCGCGTCATCGGCACGAAGACCTCGAACTCCATGGCGCCCAGCACATCCAGGCGAAGTATCGGCTCACCGGCCATTATCAGATCTCCGGGGTCCCGCAGCCGTTCGCGCACCATCGCGTGAACCGGGCTTGTGATCCGGGTATAGCGTTCGTCCTGGCGCTGCGCATCCAGCTCCGCCCTCGCCTTCTCGACCTGGGCATTCGCCTGGGCCAGCCGTACCCGCGAATCCCTGAACTGGTCCTCGGCCAGTACCTGACTTCGCGCCAAGCCTTCATAGCGCTCGACATCCTCCGCGGCATCCGCCCGTTCCGCCCGAGCGGATGCCACCCCCGCCTGTGCGGCGCGAATCATTGCCTGGACCGTCGCTCCATCGATCTCTACCAGAGGAGCCCCAAGCGCTACCGACTCGCCCTCGTCCACATGAACCTTTTCGATGAAACCACTGATGCGGGACGCGACCTGAAAGCGCTCGGCGGGTACCACTACACCCGGGACGGGATACACGATGGGCAGGATGCGCTTGTGGATACGGAAAAGCTCGATATCGTGGATTTCGGGCGACGTCTCGCCGCGCGTGCCGGGTTCCTCCCTGCAGCCAGCTGTCAGCGTCTGGGCCACCACGACAACAGCCAGTATCCCCACCCTTCCAAAGGCATTGACCGCACGAGGCAAATGCCCTGCGACCCGGCCGGCTCCCCGACCTGACAGAGGTTTAATAAACGTTCGTTTAGTTAAAGGGGTAAATTTTTCCTCGATTCGACTTTGCATCACGGTCTGTCTCAGGTAGTTCGCAGCGCGCCACCGAGTAACCGCAGGACATGCTTCGCCACGACCTTTGGGTCATTGTGACGCTTGGCCCCACCCGGCAGAAATCGCCTGATCGGTGCCGTCTCAAAGTGAAACAGGACAAGCCCTGCCATGGAAATCGCGAGAAGATGCGGATCACAGTCAGGGGCGAGATCCCGCGCCAACCCGGTCATCGCCCTGAACGGCTCGACGAACACCTGCTCGGCGAGGAGTTCGAGTCGGGTCTCGTCACCGTCCAGAAGCTCACGCTGCAGCAGTGCGCGAAAATCCGGGTCGCTCGCCATCAACTGGGTAAAGCTTACGATGAAACGCTCAAAACGCTCCATCGCAGTGCCGTCACTTTGCAAGGCGGCGGTGATCCCGGCGGCCTTGTCGGCAAAGGCATGCGCCATCGCCGCCAGATAGAGGTTTTCCTTGTCCGGGTAGTGATGATAGAGCGCGGCCTGCGTAATACCCACCGCGCCAGCGATATTCCGCATCGAAACACCGGAATAGCCTGCCCTAGCGAACAGGGGTATGGCCTTGTCCAGGATCTCGTGGGCGGTCCTGGAAGCCGACTCGGAACGCTGTGCTTGCAATGCCAAGGCCCTTAACGAACGTTTAGTTAGAGACTAGTCCCCAATCATGTTCCAGTCAAGCGTATTGCTCACCAGCCCCTGCAGGACGCTTCTTCAATCCGCTCCCTGCCAGTGGTATAGGGGTCAAATCTAGCAATATATAGTTATAAAATTATAACTATATATTGCTAGATTTGAC
>JAYENI010000197.1:18738-27014 GCA_034722015.1 Pseudomonadota bacterium | reverse complement strand
ACAAACGGCGTATATTACCAAGTTTGCCCGACAGCAGGGAGGGCCGCGGAAGCGGGTTGGCAGTGTCACACCACCAGAACAACCAGCAGGGCGCTTCAATGGCACCGCGAAGAACCGGCGGGTCGCGCCGGGTGGAAGCGCATATTCCCCGGGGCCGGAGAATCCGTGCGCTCGGTTAGAATACGCGGGGCGCGCACCCACAACCTCCGCAACGTCGATCTCGACCTGCCCCGGGACCGACTCATCGTCATCACCGGGCTGTCCGGGTCGGGAAAGTCCTCGCTCGCGTTCGATACCCTGTTCGCCGAGGGTCAGCGCCGCTACGTCGAGTCGCTTTCCGCCTACGCCCGTCAATTTCTGGCGCGAATGGAAAAACCGGACGTCGACCTGATCGAGGGACTGTCACCCTCCATCGCGATCGACCAGAAGTCCACGTCGCACAATCCCCGCTCCACGGTGGGGACCATCACCGAGATCTACGACTACCTCAGACTGCTCTTCGCCCGGGCCGGCATTCCCCGCTGTCCCGATCACGGCATCGATCTGGAAGCGCGGACCGTGAGCCAGATGGTGGACCAGGTCCTCGAACTGCCGGCCGGCAGCCGCATGATGCTGCTCGCCCCCGTCGTCAAGGACAGGAAGGGAGAACACCGTACGCTGATCGACAATCTTCGCGCCCAGGGATTCATCAGGGCGCGTATCGACGGGGAGGTCGTGGAACTGGACGATGCCCCCGCCCTGGACCGCCGTCACAAGCACAGTATCGAGGTGGTCGTGGACCGTTTCCGGGTGCGCGACGATATCGGGTTGCGGCTGGCCGAATCATTCGAGACTGCGCTGCGACTGGCCGATGACGTGGCCATCGTGCGCTCCATGGATGATGCAAAGACGGAGATCGTGTTCTCCGCGAAGTTTGCCTGCCCGCTATGCGGTTACGGCCTGCCCCTGCTGGAACCTCGCCTGTTCTCTTTCAACAATCCCGCCGGGGCCTGCGCCGAGTGCGACGGGCTCGGTGTCAAGCAGTTTTTCGACCCCGGACTGGTCGTCGCCGATCCCACCCTCAGCCTGGCGGGCGGCGCGGTGCGGGGGTGGGACCGTCGCAACAGCTACTATTTCCAGATCATCCGGTCCCTCGCCGACGCGTATGGTTTCGACATCGAAAAACCCTTCGCGGAACTCGACGAAACGGCGCGACAGGTGATTCTTTATGGCAGCGGGGGGCGCCGCATCCCGTTCACGTATCACAAGGAGCAGGGAGGAGAGAGCCGACGCACGCATACCTTCGAGGGCGTAATCAACAACATGAAACGCCGTTACCATGAAACGGAGTCGCAGGCCGTGCGCGAGGAACTGGCGCGTTATCTCTCCGTCCACCCCTGTCCGCAGTGCAAGGGGACGCGCCTGAACCTCCACGCACGGCACGTGTTCGTGGACAACGCGAACCTGCCTGCGATCAGTACGCTCCCTATCGACGAGGCCGCGCGGTTCTTTACCGGACTCGAACTCCCGGGCCACCGCGGCGAGGTGGCCCGGAAGATCGTCAACGAGATACGGCAGCGCCTGGAGTTCCTGGTCAATGTCGGACTCGACTACCTGACCCTGGAGCGCAGCGCCGACACCCTGTCCGGCGGCGAGGCCCAGCGCATCCGTCTGGCGAGCCAGATCGGGTCGGGACTCGTCGGTGTCACCTACATCCTGGACGAACCCTCCATCGGTCTTCATCAGCGGGACAACCGGCGCCTGCTCGACACGCTGGTGTTCCTGAGGGACCTCGGAAATACCGTGGTTGTCGTGGAACACGACGAGGACGCCATTCGCAGCGCGGACCACGTGGTGGACATGGGCCCCGGCGCCGGAATTCACGGCGGCCAGGTGGTCGCCGAGGGGCCACCGGAGGCGATCATCTCCAACCGCGACTCGTTGACCGGCCGGTTTCTGTCCGGTGAACTTGCGATCCCGGTGCCCAACTCGCTCACGCCGCTCAGCAAGGAGCGGTCCGTACGCATTCGTCATGCACGGGCCAACAACCTGAAGGATGTCGACGTCGATATTCCGCTGGGACTGTTCACCTGCGTCACCGGTGTATCCGGTTCGGGGAAATCCACACTGATCAACGACACGCTGTATCCCTTTCTCGCCCACAAGCTGAATGGGGCCCACGCCACCCCTGCGGCATGCGACGGCATCGATGGCGCCGAGCGGCTCGACAAGGTCATCGACATCGACCAGAGCCCCATCGGGCGCACTCCGCGATCCAACCCCGCGACCTACACCGGCCTTTTCACACCGATCAGGGAACTGTTCGCCGGGACGCAGGAGGCCCGCTCACGCGGATACAACCCCGGCCGGTTCAGCTTCAACGTCAAGGGCGGCCGGTGCGAGGCCTGTCAGGGCGACGGCGTCATCCGGGTGGAGATGCATTTCCTGCCGGACGTGTATGTGACCTGTGACGTGTGCGGCGGCAAACGATACAACCGGGAGACACTCGATATCCTCTACCGGGGTCGCACCATCCACGAGGTTCTGAACATGACCGTCGAGGACGCAAGGGGGTTTTTCCATGTCGTCCCGCCGGTAAAACGCAAGCTCGACACGTTGATCGATGTCGGGCTTTCCTACATCACCTTGGGACAGAGCGCGGTGACGCTCTCCGGTGGCGAGGCTCAGCGGATGAAACTGTCCCGCGAATTGTCCCGGCGGGACACGGGAAATACACTGTATATCCTCGACGAACCGACCACGGGGTTGCACTTCCACGACGTGGACCAGTTGCTTCGTGTGTTGCACCGCCTGCGGGACCATGGCAACACCGTCATCGTGATCGAGCACAACCTCGATGTCATCAAGACGGCGGACTGGATCATCGATCTCGGACCCGAGGGGGGCGACCGTGGCGGAGAGGTGATCGCTGCCGGGAGACCCTCGGTAATTGCGCAGGAGAAACGATCCTATACGGGTAGATACCTGAAACCTTTGCTCGCAGAACAATAAGGCGATTGCCGGAAAATAACTGGCGGGACGGATTTCCGGGGCGAGAAACCCGCCGGGTCAATCGGGTGATTGCGTGGGTACCGGACCTGCTTCCACCGATCTCTCGCCGGGCTCGGGCTCCACAATACGAAAAAACGTCTCCCCTTCCCGGATCATGCCCATTTCGAGGCGCGCACGTTCCTCGTAGGCGTCCAGGCCTGTCTTCAGGTCACGCACTTCCGCCTCCAGCGCCCTGTTTCTTTGTCTTAGACGCTCATTCTCCGCCATGCGCCCCGCCAGCGTCTGTTCGAGCTTTCTGACGTCCCGAAGCCCCCCGTCGCCCAACCAGAGTTTGTACTGGAGTACGGTGAGCAGCGCGACCAGCAACAGGAGCAACAGTCTCACGTCGTTTCACGGACCGTGCGCCGCAATACCCCACCGCGACGTAAGGCCACCTACCGGTTCGAACCGCCGCCGCACCGTCAACCGAGCTGTTTCAGGGCACCGCGTCCCGCATAGCTGCAGCGGTCCCCCAGTTCCTCCTCGATACGGAGCAGCTGGTTGTACTTCGCCACCCGATCGGTTCGTGAGAGGGATCCGGTCTTGATCTGACCGACACCCGTAGCCACCGCGAGGTCCGCGATCGTGACGTCCTCGGTCTCTCCCGACCGATGGGAAATCACCGCCGTATACCCTGCCTCGCGCGCCATGCGAATACAATCAAGGGTCTCGGTCAGGGTCCCGATCTGGTTGAGCTTGATGAGAATGGAATTACCGACACCCCGTTCGATGCCTTCCTGAAAAATCTTTGTATTGGTCACGAAGATATCGTCGCCGACGAGCTGCACCCTGTCCCCCATCGCGCGGGTCATCGATTCCCAACCGTCCCAGTCTCCCTCGGCAAGCCCGTCCTCGATGCTGATGATGGGATAGCGCGCCGCCCAGTCCGCCAGATACTCGATGAATTCCCCCGCGTCCAGCTGCCTGTCCTCCGAGGCAAGATCGTACTTGCCGCCCCGGTAGAATTCCGAACTCGCTGCGTCCAGGGCAAGCCAGACATCCTTCCCGGGGACGTATCCCGCCTTTTCGATCGCCACCAGGATGGTTTCGACGGCGGCCTCGTTGGAAGGAAGGTCGGGCGCGAACCCACCCTCGTCGCCCACGGCCGTACTCAATCCCCGCCCGGCCAGAACGCCTTTCAGTGCCTGGAAAATTTCCGCGCCACAGCGTACGGCGTCACTGAGTGACGCCACACCGGCCGGCATGATCATGAACTCCTGCAGGTCCACGCTGTTACTTGCGTGGCTCCCCCCGTTGAGGATATTCATCATCGGCACGGGCATCACGAACGACTCGCCATCTGCAAGGTAACGATAGAGTGGAAGATTGTTCTCCGCCGCCGCGGCGCGGGCCGCCGCGATCGACACGGCCAGAAGGGCGTTGGCGCCCAGCCTGCCCTTGTTCTCGGTCCCGTCCAGCTCGATCATGCGCCGGTCGAGCTTTTCCTGGTCCGATGCCTCCATGCCGAGCAGCGCCTCGCGGATCTCTCCCCGGATATTCGCCACCGCGCGGGTAACACCCTTGCCACCGTAACGGCCCGCGTCAGCGTCGCGCAGTTCGATCGCCTCGCGCGACCCGGTCGAGGCACCGGAAGGTACCGCCGCCCTGCCGCGACTACCGGACCTCAGGACCACGTCCGACTCCACCGTCGGATTGCCCCGTGAATCCAGAATCTCGCGGGCTGCAATTTTGACTATCTCAGACATCGTTTTTTCCTTGTTGCACTAGAAACAGAATTCGGGGGGATTCGGCCCGCACCCGCCGGGCTTGCCATGACTGGGCTTGCGGCGGTCAACGACCTCGCGCACCCCGGAGGGTGTCGCAAAAGCCCGTCTTGCACTCCCTGGCGGCGTTGAAAACGTGCTCGAATGCTCATTTACTCCGTGTAAACTGCGCTTCTGCGCGCGTTTTTGCCTTGCCAGGAAGCACAATCCAGACTTTTGCGACACCCTCCCCCGTGGCGCAGAGATCACGCAGCCGGAACAAACGGAAACCCGTATCGCCTGTGAGCCCGCACCGGCAGGCGTCACATCAGGTCCGATTCTTCGTAAGGTCTCGATTTTACCGTCGCATCCAGGCTGACCAGCCGCTCCAGAAGTCCCGCCACGCGATCCATCGGCCAGGCATTGGGGCCATCACTCAGCGCCTTTTCCGGGTCGGGGTGCGTCTCCATGAACAGTCCCGAGACGCCCGCGGCAACCGCCGCACGGGCCAGCACCGGGACAAATTCACGCTGCCCGCCGGAACGGTTCCCCTGACCACCGGGAAGCTGGACCGAATGCGTCGCATCGAATACCACGGGGCAGCCCGTTTCGCGCATGACGGCGAGAGACCGCATATCGGACACGAGATTGTTATAGCCGAAGGACACACCACGCTCGCAGACCATGATCTGATCGTTTCCGGTCGATCGGGCCTTGTCGGACACGTTTTTCATATCCCAGGGGGAAAGGAACTGCCCCTTCTTGATGTTGACGGGCAACCCCTGACGGGAGACATGAAGTATGAAGTTGGTCTGCCGGCACAGGAAGGCGGGCGTCTGCAGCACGTCGACGACGGCGGCCACCTCCTCCATCGGCGTGTCCTCGTGGACGTCTGTCAGCACCGGCACGCCGATCTCGCTTCTCACCTTGTCGAGGATCTTCAGGCCCTCGTCGATCCCCGGGCCGCGATAGCTCTCCAGGGAGGAACGGTTCGCCTTGTCCCAGGAGGACTTGTAAACGAACGGCATGTCGAGCGCCGATGTGATTTCCTTCAGACGCCCGGCCGTCTCGAGCGCCAGTGTCTCGCTCTCGATCACGCAGGGACCCGCGATCAGGAAAACGCGCCGGTCCGGGCCGACGTCAAACCCGCAAAGCTTCATACGGCTTCGGCTCTGGGGGTTTCGTGCTGGTCCGCGGGCGATGTCTCGCGCCGGCGCCTGGCTGCCTGGATAAAGCCGGTGAACAGGGGGTGGCCGTCACGCGGGGTCGAGGTGAACTCGGGATGAAACTGACAACCGAGGAACCACGGGTGGTCGTCCAGCTCGATCATTTCCACCAGCGCATCGTCGAGGGAGGTCCCGCTGATGGTAAGCCCCGCCGCCGCCAGCGGGTCGCGATAAAAATTGTTGAACTCGTAGCGGTGGCGGTGGCGCTCCTTGATGACGTCCTGACCATACATCTGATGGGCCAGCGTCCCCGGACGCAATCGGCAGGGCTGCGCGCCCAGCCGCATGGTACCGCCCAGGTCGCAACGCGCGTCCCGGTGTTCGATCCTGCCGTCATGGTCCTGCCACTCCGTGATGAGGGCGATGACGGGATGCGGTGACTCCTGATTGAACTCGGTGCTGTGCGCGCCCTCCAGGCCGGCAAGGTGACGGGCAAACTCGATGACCGCCAGCTGCATGCCCAGACAGATTCCCAGATACGGGATGCCCTGCTCGCGCGCCAGCCTGACGGCGTTGATCTTGCCCTCGATCCCGCGCTCCCCGAATCCGCCGGGCACGAGGATCGCATCCACATCCGCGAGCCCGTCGAAGTCCTGCTGCTCCAGCTTTTCCGAATCGATATATTCGATGTTGACCCGGGTCCGGGTATGGACCCCGGCGTGCGACAGCGCCTCGTTGAGGGACTTGTACGATTCCGTCAGGTCCACGTACTTGCCGACCATGGCAACCGTGACCTCGGACTCGGGATGCTCCCTGGCATGCACCACTGCACGCCAGTCCGCCAGGTCGGCGGGGGGCCGAACGAGCCGGAACTTGGAGACGACGATCTCGTCGAGCATCTGGGCATGAAACCACAGCGGCAGTTCGCAAATATCCTTCACGTCGACCGCGGTGATCACGGCTTCTTCGGAGACGTTGGTAAACAGCGCGATCTTGCGGCGCTCGTTTTCCGGCAGCGGCCGGTCGGCGCGACACAGCAGAATATCGGGCTGGATTCCGATCGATCGGAGTTCCTTCACCGAGTGCTGGGTCGGCTTGGTCTTGATCTCGCCTGCCGCTGCGATGTACGGCACGAGAGTCAGGTGGATGAAAATGGCGTGTTCGCGGCCCATTTCCACACCCATCTGGCGGATCGCCTCAAGAAAAGGCAGGGACTCGATGTCGCCCACCGTGCCGCCGATCTCGAC
This sequence comes from Pseudomonadota bacterium, assembly GCA_034722015.1. Taxonomy (GTDB): domain Bacteria; phylum Pseudomonadota; class Gammaproteobacteria; order JAJDOJ01; family JAJDOJ01; genus JAJDOJ01. The sequence goes on along the minus strand of JAYENI010000197.1, from coordinate 19,868 downwards.
CAGGGCCACATCCGCATCCCCCGCACCCTTGCGGATACAGGTCTTGATCTCGTCGGTGACGTGGGGAATCACCTGCACGGTGCCGCCCAGGTATTCGCCCCGACGCTCCTTGCGGATGACGTTCTCGTAAATCTGGCCAGTGGTGAAGTTGTTGCGTTTTCCGGCCTGGAAACGGACGAAGCGTTCGTAGTGACCCAGGTCCAGGTCAGTTTCCGCGCCATCGGCGGTGACGAACACCTCACCATGCTGGAAAGGGCTCATGGTGCCGGGATCCACGTTGATATAGGGATCCAGCTTGATCAGCGTGACCCTCAGGCCGCGCGCCTCGAGAATCGCCCCGAGAGATGCAGCGGCGATACCCTTGCCCAGGGACGAGACCACACCGCCAGTAATGAATACGAATCGGCTCATGGGCCCCCGCCATCATGTGAAAATAGGAATGGGCTTTTCCACCCGGACGGGACGGCAGGGTACCAGATCCCCCCATCACCCTCAACGGAGTCCCGCATTCCGGTGTCCGGAAACCACCGCCATCGACGCCCACGCGACTTCCTTGACAAAGCGCCGGCGACATTCGGTCAAAAGCCCTTCAGCGGATGTCCTCGATGGCATACTTCTTGTCTATCACTTCGGGCTTGATCAGTGCGTAACCCTTGAGCTGCCAGTGCGCCAGTTCGGTGATCCCCGACGGCACCATGATCACGAAATCCTGCAGATCGTCCTTCATATAACCGTAGTCCTCGGCCGCCAGTCCACAGATCCGGAACTCGACGCCAATCTCGTTGTAATAGCGCATCCGTTCCACGATGTCGCGGTATTTTTCGTGATTTTTCTTCGCCAGGGTGACGATCTCCGTCCCGTGGACGACGACCTTGATGTCCATGAACTCGGGCGCGTACCCGTAGGGATCGTCCATCAGCGGATTCAACAGGGATCTCACCCAGAACAGGGCGGGCCCGGCTTTCTGCGGATCGTCGAAATAGAAGTCGAAAACGACCTTCTGCTCCGTGTACGGCGTCTGGTCGAATTTCGCGGCACCGGCGCTGGAAACGCAAAAAATCCAGATGACCAGCGTCGCCATACCAACCTGAATGAATCTCATCAACACGCCTCCGCCCGGTTTGGTCCAC
>JAYENI010000197.1:0-18638 GCA_034722015.1 Pseudomonadota bacterium | reverse complement strand
ACCTACTGAGTGTAACCGGTGACCGCCGGTTTGCCCGCGTCCCTCAGTCCGGCCCGGCGGAAACAAGACTGATTTTTCTCCATCACCGGGTTTACACTACGCCGATCATCAATTTCACGCCCTGGCATAGTGATGCGCTGGCTCGACCGGATCCCTCTCGTTCCCCTGATCATCGTGGCCTTGCTGCTGGGCCTGGTGCCCTTTCAGCACGAACCCCACCTGTGGGAAAAGTTGAAGATGCTGGCCTCGGGCTCCCTCTCGCGGCCGATCGACATCTTCGACCTTGTCCTGCACGCCGCCGCCCCGGCCCTTCTGGCACTGAAGCTGGCGCGTGAAGGCTGGCGCGCCGCAAAAGGCAGACCGTCCTGACAGATCCTGATAAATAAGGAGCAAACCGATGCAAATAACCCTGGAGTCGATACAACGGGCGGTGGGCGGTGAGATCGAGGGTGACACAGGTTTCATCGTCCAGGGGGTGAACGCCCTCGATCACGCCGGGGAAGGCGAGATCAGTTACGCCGAAAGCGACCGCTTTCTCGAAAAGGCGCTGGAATCGGGCGCGGGAGCCCTCGTTGTCACACCGGACTTTCCGTCCGTGAAGGGCAAGGCACTGCTGCGCTGCGACGTACCCCGTGCGACCTTCGTCCGCATCATGTTGCTGTTCCGGGACACACAACGGGAACCCGCGGGCCCCCGACCCGGTGCGGTCGTCGCGCCAGGCGCCTCGATTGGCGATAACGTGGCGGTGGGCGAGAACGCGGTTGTCGGCGACGGTGCCCGCGTAGGCGACGGGACCGGGATCGCCCCTGGGGCGACGATCGGAAAGCGCGTCACGATCGGGCGCGATTGTCACATCGGACCCAATGTCGTGCTGTATGACGGCGTCACGCTCGGCGACCGGGTGAGGATTCACGGCGGCGCCGTCATCGGCGGCGAGGGTTTCGGAAACGTCCGGACCGAGGAAGGGTGGATCCGCATCCCGCAACTGGGCACGGTGGTGATCGAGGACGACGTCGACATCGGCTGCAATACCTGCGTCGACCGCGCCGCCTTCGGCGAGACCCGGATCCGCCGCGGCACCAAGATCGACAACCTGGTGCAGGTCGCGCACAACAGCGACGTCGGAGAGGACTGCCTGATCGTCTCGCAGGCGGGTCTCGCGGGCAGTGTCACGCTGGGCAAGAACGTGACGATAGCGGGCCAGGTCGCCGTCGTCGAGCACATCAAGGTCGGTGACGGCGCCATCATCGCCGGCCAGGCCGGCGTGACCAGGGACGTCGGACCCGGCGAGATCACGTGGGGCACCCCCAACCGCGCATTCAAGCGGGTAACGCGGGAACTCGCGGCGCTGGCGCGCCTGCCCGGGCTGCTGAAAGACATCAAGGCGATCGAAAGGCGGTTGCGGAAACTGGAGACTTCGACGCCCGAACCCTGAGGACCGGCGCCGAGTCGGGTTCGTCACGTTCCAGGGAGGCTCATTCGCAGGCCCAGAAACCGACGACGCCCACGAGTCTTCCATTCGCGTAAACCAGCGGGATCCGGTCACGTTCCCAGGGTGGCACCCCCGCCTCCTGAAACAGTTTCTTGAGTGGATGGCGATGGCCGCGCCCGGCAGGCCTGCAGCGCTCGCCCCCCTGCCGGAACCCGACGTGGACCGGCTGCCCGGGCTCGGGTAGACAAATCCCGTCGGCCGTCAAGGACTCGCGGGACAGAATACGCCCAAGGTGCGGAATTTCCAGCGGATGACGTGTGTCCCAGAGGTACGACTGCCCCGGATCGTGCGCCGACATGGGTGGAAACGCGAAGAGTGCGTCGCGGTATCTCCTGACCTCTGCGCCCGGCCAGCGCACACGTGGCGCGGCATCGGGCGATGCATCGATCACATCCCCCAGAACCCGCAGCATCTGGCCATGTGTGGGTGGCGGCAGGTCATGCCCGGCGATCCACAACCGCAGGACTCGCGACTGACGACGTCGGGGGAGTCGCAACAGGCCGCAGATGGACAGCGTCCCCGCCCTCGGACCCTCCAGTGCAGACAAATCGGTGCGTCCAACCTCCTCCAGCATTGCCACCGACTCGGCCTGCAGCGTCGCGGCCCGCGCCAGGGTGCGCGACGCCGCCGGCCATCGCGCCCGAATCAGCGGCATCACGATGTGCCTGAGATAGTTGCGGTCGTACCCCGTTTCCCGGTTGCTCGGGTCGTCCACCCAGGTGAGACCCTCGTCCCGGGCATAACGTTCCAGTGCCGCGCGGTCAAATCCCAGCAGGGGACGTACGTGCCATCCCTTGTAGAACCGGGCAAGCGCCGGCATGGCAGACAACCCGTCCGGTCCGGCGCCCCGCAGGGCCTGCAGCAGCAGGGTCTCCGCCTGGTCGTCCCTGTGATGGGCCGTCAACAGTGTCCCGCCCGGCGCGAGAAGTTCGCCCAGTGCCCCATAGCGTGCCGCTCTCGCTGCGGCCTCGGGGCTCTCGCCCCGCGATGCGGCCGCAGTAACGTGCACGACGCGGCAGGGAACCCCCAGTCGGGTACAGAACTGCACGCAGAAGCGGGCCCAGCGCCCGGCCTGCGGATGCAAGCCGTGATTGACGTGTACACAGCGCAGTGCCGTACCCGGTGGCAACGTGCAACGCACCAGTGCGGCAAGCAGGGCGACGGAGTCCGGACCACCACTGAAACCAACGTCCCATTGCCCCGGGACGGCAAGCGCGGATAGTTCCCGTTGCAGGGATGCCGGGTCAAACGCCCTTTGCATGCTCGATGGTGGTCGTCAATGACACCGGCGGGCTGAAGGCGCCGGTCCTGTCCTGGTTGCCAGGCGTTCCACAGCGGGCGGGGCAGCAGCGAAACCCGGTACGGATCGCCGCACAGACCGTATGTCGCGTTCGAAGAAGGGTTCGGGAAACTACGACTTGAACTCGCCGTACGCCATGAGACGCTGATAACGCCGCTCGACGAGCTGGTCCCCGGGCAATCCGCCCAGTTCCTCCAGGGCGCCGTGGAGCGCGTTGCGTATCTTGTCCGCCGTGGTGCCGGGATCGCGATGCGCCCCCCCCAGGGGTTCAGGGATCACCTCGTCGATCAGCCCGAGTTCCAGTAGACGCCCCGAGGTGATTCCCATGGCCTCGGCCGCGTCCGGCGCCTTTTCCGCGCTCTTCCACAGGATCGAGGCACAGCCCTCGGGTGAGATGACCGAGTAGGTGCTGTATTGCAGCATCATCACGCGGTCCCCCACACCGACCGCCAGTGCGCCACCCGAACCGCCTTCGCCGATAACCGTGCAGATGATCGGCACACCAAGTTCGGCCATGACCTGGAGATTGCGCGCAATGGCCTCGCTCTGCCCTCGCTCCTCGGCGTCCACCCCCGGGTATGCCCCGGGGGTGTCAATAAAGGTGAGGATCGGCAGTTCGAAGCGCTCGGCAAGTCGCATCAGCCGTAGCGCCTTGCGGTAGCCCTCGGGGCGGGGCATTCCGAAGTTGCGCCGAACCTTCTCGTTGGTATTCCGGCCCTTCTGATGGCCGATCACCATGACGGGGGCCCCGTCGAACCGCGCCAGACCGCCCACGATCGCGGGGTCGTCGGCAAACGCGCGATCTCCGTGCAACTCCACGAAGTTCGAGAACAAGGCGTCGGTGTAGTCCAGCGTGTAGGGCCGCCCCGGATGACGTGCCAGTTGAGACACCTGCCACGGCGTCAGATTGGAGAATATCGAACTCGTCAGGGCCTGACTCTTGGCCTGCAGGCGCGAGATTTCCTCGTTCAGGTTGACGTCACTGTCGTTTCCGACGTACCGCAACTCCTCGATCTTGGCCTCAAGTTCGGCGATCGGTTGTTCGAATTCGAGAAAATCGGGATTCATGTGATCCTGTGAGGCCTATCCTGGCGGGCGCGCCATTCTAACGCGCGCCAGGGATTCTGACTAACGGGTCCGGGGCGCTTTGTCGACCGGATCGGCGTCTGCCCGCTGCTTGTGTAAAGTATAAACGCTAATCAGCTGCACTTATGTGCGCGTCCGAAGCCGCGATACATCGCTCGACGGTCAATAGACGAGACTCGCGTTGCTCACGCCATCCACCTGCGCCAGACGCCTCAACAGTTCATCTTCGGGTCGTACGCGCCACGCATCGTCCAGGTCGAGGTCCACGCAGGCCTCCCGCGAGCGGTACCTGAAACGAATGGGGCAGCCACCCTCCCTGAACGGCGCCATCACCTCGCCGAGTGTCTCGAGCAGCCCGTTCGTCCTGTCCAGTGGACCCACCTCGATTCCGAGGTAACGGGCAAACCGCGCCCGCGCCTGTTCGAGGTCCATGATCTCCCTGGCGCGCAGTCGCATCCCGCCGGAGAACTCGTCGATTCCGAGCTGTCCCTGCACGACGAGAATACGGTCCTTGCCGATGAGATTCCCGAAACGGGCATAGTCGTCGCCGAAGACAGCCGCCTCGATGCGACCCGAATTGTCGTCCAGGGTCAGAAATGCCATGCGCCCCGACTGCGCGTTGCGCGTGCGAATCGAGGAGACCAGACCCGCGACGACCGCGTTTCGCGTCTCCCGACGCCCCTTCCATGAGACGCCGTTTCCACTGGATTCCACCGAGAGTGCTGAGATGCGACCGTCGGTAAACTGCGCCAGCTCTTCCCGGTACCGGTCGAAGGGGTGTCCCGTCAGATAGAGACCGAGGGTCTCCTTCTCCGCGGACAGGCGCATCTCCTCGTCCCATTCCGGAAGCTCGGGCGGCGCCTCCAGGGTCGAAATGGCATCGACGGCGGCGCCAAACAGGTCGCTCTGTCCGGAGACCCTGGCCCTCGCGTGCTGCTCCGCCCGGCGCATGGCGTCGGTGAGGTGTGCCATGATCGTCGCCCGGTTGGCCCCGATGGCGTCCATCGCGCCGGCGCGAATCAGGGCCTCAAGCACACGCCGGTTGAGTTTCTGGGGATCCCCGCGCCGACACACGTCGTCGATATCGGGGAACGGACCGCCGGCGTCCCGGTCACGTATCAACCCGTCGATGGCCGCCCTTCCCACTCCCTTGATCGCACCGAGTCCGTACAGGATCGTCCTGTCGTCGACAACCGTGAAATCGAACGCGGACCGGTTGATATCGGGCGTCTCGACGGACAGCCCCATCTGACGGCATTCATCGATCAGCGTGACGACCTTGTCGGTATTGTCCATGTCCGCCGAGAGCACCGCTGCCATGAAGGGCGCCGGGTAGTGGGCCTTCAGCCATGCCGTCTGGTACGAGAGCAGGGCGTAGGCCGCACTGTGCGAGCGATTGAAGCCGTACCCGGCGAATTTCTCCATCAGGTCGAAGATATAGTTTGCGTTCCGTTCCTCGACCCCTCGCTGTGTCGCGCCGGCGAGAAAGATCTCCCGCTGGCGAGCCATCTCCTGTGGTTTCTTCTTGCCCATGGCGCGACGCAGCAGGTCGGCGCCGCCCAGCGAGTAACCGGCCAGGACCTGCGCGATCTGCATCACCTGTTCCTGGTACAGAATGACACCGTAGGTGGGCTGGAGGATCGCCTCCAGGTCCGGGTGCGGGTATTCGACCTTCGCCTTGCCGTGTTTTCTCAGGATAAAGTCGTCGACCATGCCGGATTGCAGCGGCCCGGGCCGGTACAGCGCCACCAGGGCGATGATGTCCTCGAAGGTGTCCGGCTGAAGGCGCTTGATGATCTCCTTGATCCCGCGGGACTCCAGCTGGAACACGGCGGTCGTTTCCTGACGGCCGAGCAGCGCGAAGGTATCGGTGTCGTCGAGCGGGATATCGTCCAGGATCACTACCGACCCGCCATTCCCGCTGCCCGCGGCGATATTGCGCAGGGCCCAGTCGATGATCGTCAGGGTGCGCAGACCGAGAAAGTCGAACTTGACCAGCCCCGCCGCCTCGACATCGTCCTTGTCGAGCTGGGTCACGACGCTCATCCCGCCCGGCTCGCAGTACAGCGGCGTGAAATCGGTCAGCTCCGAGGGCGAGATCACCACACCACCGGCGTGCTTGCCCGCGTTGCGGGCGAGGCCCTCAAGCATCCTTGCCATGTCGATGATCGCGTGAACGTCCTCCTCCGCGTCGTAGAGATCGCGCAGCTCCGGTTCCTGCTCGAGGGCCTTGTCCAGGGTCATGCCGATCTCGAAGGGAATCAGCTTGGCTATCTTGTCGACGAAACCATAGCCGTGACCCAGCACCCGCCCCACGTCGCGCACCACGGCCTTCGCCGCCATGCTGCCGTAGGTGATGATCTGGCTGACGCGCTCGCGCCCGTAGCGGCCGGCCACGTACTCGATGACCCGGTCGCGACCTTCCATGCAGAAGTCGACGTCGAAGTCCGGCATGGAGACACGCTCGGGGTTGAGAAAGCGTTCGAACAGGAGATCGTACCGGATGGGGTCGAGGTCCGTGATCTTGAGCGCATAGGCCACCAGGGAACCCGCGCCCGACCCGCGCCCGGGACCCACGGGAACGCCGTTGTCCTTCGCCCACTGGATGAAGTCGGCCACGATCAGGAAATAGCCCGGGAACCCCATCTCACAGATCACGTCCAGCTCGCGGTCGAGTCGTTCCTCGTAGCCCTGACGAGGCGTCTCCGGCGACGGATCCGGGGTCTGCGGTCCGGACACGGACAATCGGGTGATCAGTCCCTGGTGTGCCTGGTCGCGAAAATACTGGTCGGTGGTCATGCCTTCGGGCACCGGAAACTCGGGCAGGACGTTCTTGCCGAACGTCATCGACACGTTGCAGCGCCGCGCGACCTCTACCGTGTTTTCCAGGGCCTCGGGCAGGTCGGCGAACAGCACCGCCATCTCCTGGGGCGACCGCAGATACTGCTGCTCGCTGTAACGTCTCGGACGTCTCGGGTCGTCCAGGGTGCGGCCGTCGTGAATACAGACCCTGACTTCGTGCGCCTCGAAGTCCTCCCGTCGAAGAAATCTCACGTCGTTGGTCGCAACCACCGGGCTGCCGTGGTTCAGGGCGAGGTCGACCGTCGCGTGCAGCAGCGGTTCGTCTCCCTCCCTCCCGGTACGCTGCACCTCCAGAAAATAGTCTTCTCCGAAGCACTCCTGCCAGAACGCCAGACGGGTCCCCGCCTGCGCGGGGTTGCCGCCGAGCAGCGCCCTGCCGACGTCCCCGTCACCCGCGCCCGACAGCGCAATCAGGCCGTCGCGCCCCTCCCGCAGCCACCCTCGCTCGACCAGCGGTGCACCGTCCTGCTGACCCTCGATATAGGCGCGGGTCACCAGACGTGTCAGGTTGCGGTATCCCTCGCCGTTGCGGCACAGAAGGACAACGCGCGAAGGGGCCTCGTCACCCTTTGTCCCGCTCACCCGCAGATCAACGCCGATCAGGGGCTTGATGCCGCGACCCTCGGCCGCCCGATAGAATTTCACCAGGGCGAACAGGTTGTTGAAGTCCGTCAGGGCGACCGCCGGCATACCCGCCGTTGCGACGGAGTCCATCAATGGACCGATCCGTACGAGACCATCCGCGAGGGAATACTCGGTATGCAGGTGCAGGTGGACGAAACCGCGGGACATTGTCGATTCGCTCCCGGACGTGACCCCGCTCATCGACCCGGTTCGGCGAAATCGGGACGACCGTGGTGCAACGCCCTGCGTACGGGCGCAAAGCTCCGCCGGTGACACGGGCATGGCCCCCGTTCACCGAGGGCCCTGATGTGGTCCCTCGTCGGGTAGCCCTTGTGCCGGGCGAAGCCGTAACCGGGATAGATCGCGTCCAGTTCCAGCATCTCTCGGTCGCGCGTCACCTTCGCCAGTATGGAGGCCGCACTGATCGCCTCGACACTGGCGTCCCCCTTTACAATCGCACTCGATGGCATGGACAGCTCCGGGCAGCGGTTGCCATCCACCAGGACGTGGTCCGGCAACGGGACGAGAGCGGCCACCGCTCTTTCCATGGCCCGCATCGTGGCCTGCAGGATATTCACCCTGTCGATCTCCTCCGGTCCGGCACTCGCCACCGCCCAGGCCAGGCTCGATGCAGTGATCTCCCCCGCCAGACGCCCTCGCTTCGCGACCCCGATTGTCTTCGAGTCCGCGAGACCCCGAATCGGCCTGTCCGGATCCAGGACCACGGCCGCGGCGACGACCGGACCCGCCAGCGGTCCCCTGCCCGCCTCGTCGACGCCCGCCACCAGACCGTACATCCCGATACGCCCCGTTCCGATCATAGCCCCCTCCCATCATAGCGCGACGCGTACGTCGAACGTCCCGAGGATTTCCGCGTCAACGGAAACACCCTATACTTTGTTTTTGTCCCATTCACGACAGACCCGTAATGCCATCTCTCAGAACCGCCGTAATCGGCGTGGGCTACCTTGGCAGGTTCCACGCTGAAAAGTTTGCCATGCTACCGCAAAGCGAGCTGATCGCGGTGGCGGATTCCCGTGAAGAAAACGCACGGGAAGTGGCGGCCAAACTGGGTGTGGAGGCCGTGACCGATTACCGGGATCTGCTCGACCGTGTCGACGCCGTCAGTATCGTTGTCCCGACCCGGCTGCACTACCCCGTGGCGCGCGATTTCCTCGAGCACGGCGTGCACGTGCTGCTCGAAAAGCCCATGACCGGCACGGTGGAAGAGGCCGAGAAGCTGATCAGTCTGGCGCGCGAAAAAAACCTCGTGCTTCAGGTGGGACATCTGGAGCGTTTCAACAATGCCATCCTGGACCTCGACCATATCCTCGACCGGCCCATGTTTATCGAATCGCACCGGCTGGCGCCATTCAAGCCGCGTGGCACCGATGTCAGCGTCATCCTCGACCTGATGATCCACGATATCGACATCATTCTGAATATGGTGGATTCGGAACTCGACCGGATCGACGCCAGTGGCGTACCGGTCCTGTCGGACGAGGTCGATATCGCCAATGCCCGCCTGGTCTTTCGAAACGGTTGCGTCGCAAACGTGACGGCGAGCCGGATCAGCATGAAATCCGAGCGCAAGATGCGCGTGTTTCAGCACGATGCCTATATCTCGGTGGACTTTCAGGATCGCGTGCTTAGCGTTCACCGCAAGGGTAAGGGCGAGATGTTTCCCGGGATACCGGACATCGAGAGCGAGCAGACGCGTCACGAGGACGGCGACGCGCTGAAAACGGAAATCGATCACTATCTGAACGCCGCGCTCGGGGGCCTCGAGCCCCTGGTCACGGGAGAGGACGGTAAACGGGCCCTGGAGTCGGCCATGCGTATCACGGACCTGCTCTCCGGGCAGAAGCTACCATCCCCGACCTGAGGCGATTGCCGGTGAACGCAAGCCGATGAACACAGGAGCGCCGCAGATGATCCCGATGGTTGACCTAAAACGACAGTACCGGGAAAGCGCCGGGGAAATCGACGCCGCGGTGCGCGACGTGATCGACGGCACCCGGTTCATACTCGGCCCAAATGTCACGGCCTTCGAACAGGAGTGCGCGGAGTATCTCGGCGTACCGCATGCGATCGCGTGCGCGTCGGGCACCGACGCACTGATGCTCGCCCTGCGGGCCGCGGGGATTGGTGATGGCGATGAGGTCATCACCACGCCGTTCACATTCATCGCAACGGCCGAGGCGATCCGCTATGTCGGCGCCAAACCCGTGTTCGTGGACATCGACCCGCACAGTTTCAACATTGACCCGGATCACGTCGAGGCGGCCGCGACCCGTCACACCCGCGCAGTGCTGCCCGTTCATCTGTTCGGCCAGCCCGCGGACATGGAACGCCTGACGGGATTCTGCGACACGCATGGCTTCCATCTCATCGAGGATTGCGCCCAGTCCTTCGGTGCGGATCTGCCCGACGGGCGCATGACGGGCAGCATCGGCGAGTTCGGCAGCTTCAGCTTCTTCCCGAGCAAGAACCTCGGTGGATACGGGGACGGCGGCCTCATCACGGCCCGTTCCGACGAACATGAGGTGAAATTGCGTGCCCTGCGGAACCACGGCAGCTTCAAGCAGTACCACCACGATATGATCGGATACAACAGCCGGCTCGATGAAATACAGGCGGCGATCCTGAGAACCAAGCTGAAGAGAATCGACGCCTACAACGCAAACCGCCGGCGGGTGGCTGCACGATACGGCTCACTGCTCGAGGGGACTGGGATCATCACGCCGCGCGAGACGGGTCACGGGCGCCATGTGTATCATCAATACACAGTGCTCACCGACAAACGGGACAAAATTCAGGCTGCCCTGAAAGACGCGGAGATCGCCTCGGCCATCTACTATCCCGTGCCACTTCACCGTCAGAAGGTATTCGCCGAAGAATGGCGCGATATCCCATTGCCGGTTTCGGAAAGCGTGGCCCGAAAATGCCTTTCGCTGCCGATATTTCCCGAACTGACGGACAGTGAAATCGTGCGCATCACGGATGTCGTCAAAGACGCGCTGTAGCCGAACGGAACCTCGAACGGATTCAGTCAGCGTCCCGCACGATCCCCCGGGTACTTGTCTCGATGAAGGCGGCGAACCGTTCCACCTCGGCGTGCTCACGCCGCAAATCATCGATCTGCGCTCTCTCGTCCTCAGGAACCATGCCGACACGGACCAGTGCCTTGTATGCCCGCTGCAACGCCCTGACGGTGTCCGAGGCAACGCCGTCGCGTTTGAGACCCTCCCGGTTCAGGCCGAACGGCCTGGCGAGGTTTCCAGACGCCATCACGTAAGGCGGTAGGTCCCGGTTGAGCGCGGTCCCCATACCGCAAAAGGCGTGAGTCCCGATGCGGCAGAACTGGTGAACGAGCGTGAAGCCCCCCAGTATCGCCTGGTCTCCCACCTGGACGTGTCCGGCCAGTGTCGCGCCATTGGAAAAGATCGTTCGGGATCCCACCTGGCAATCGTGTGCGATATGCACGTAGGCCATGATCCAGTTCTCGTTCCCCACCATGGTCTTTCCCTTGTCAAGGGCGGTCCCGCGATTGATGGTCACGTACTCGCGAATCGTATTGCGGTCACCGATGACAAGTTCGCTGTCCTCCCCCCTGAACTTCTTGTCCTGCGGGATCTCGCCGAGTGAGGCGAACTGAAAAATGCGGTTGTCTTCGCCGATCCGGGCAGGACCGTTGATGACGACGTGCGGACCGATCCACGTGCCGCGTCCCACGCTCACCGAAGGACCGATGACGCTGAATGGACCCACACTGACATCGTCCGCCAGCTTCGCGGAAGGGTCAATCACTGCGCGCGGATCAATCAACTACATTTCTCTTTCGGCACACATGAGTTCGGCCGACGCGGCGATCTCGTCACCGACGCTGGCCACGGCGTTGAACACCCAGACACCGCGCTTGTGGCGTATGTACTCGACCTTGAGAATGAGCTGGTCACCCGGGACGACCTGTCGTTTGAAACGCGCCTTGTCGATGCCGACAAACAGAAATTTCTTGTTGGCCGGCATGGACTCGAGTGTGCAGAACGCCAGGACTCCGGTAGCCTGGGCCAGGGCCTCCAGTATCAGAACGCCCGGCATCAGCGGCAGCCCCGGAAAGTGACCCTGAAAGAAGGGTTCGTTGATGCTGACATTCTTGATCGCGGTCAGCGTCTTCCCCGGTTCGCACTCAACGACGCGATCAAGCATGAGAAAAGGATAACGCTGAGGCAGGCGCTTCATTATCCCGTCGATATTCATTATGCCTTCTGACATCGCTGTTTCCGGTCGTGACATCTGTTCCGAACCCAAACTACAGAACCCGATTCAATCCTTCAGCTTCTTTTCAAGCTCCGACAGACGTTGCGCCATCTTTTCCAGTTGCCGGTATCGAACGGTATTGCGCTGCCAGTCCCGTTGCTTCTGCAGCGGCGTTCCCGAAGTATAGGTCCCCGGTTCGCTGATCGACTTGCTGACGCGCGAGAACCCCGTGATTACCACGTTGTCCGTCAAATCAAGGTGGCCACCAAAGCCCGCGCCGCCGCCAATGGTACATTGGCGGCCTATCGTCACGCTACCGGATATTCCGGCACAACCTGCGATCAACGAATGTGCCCCGACCCGGACGTTGTGTCCCAACTGGATCTGGTTATCGAGCTTGACGCCATCCTCGACCTCCGTGTCCTCGATCGCCCCTCTGTCGATGGTGGTATTCGCACCCACCTCCACATCGTCTCCGAGCACGACCCGCCCGATCTGGGGTATTTTCAACCACACGCCCCGGTCGTTCGCCAGCCCGAAGCCGTCGCTGCCGAGTACGGCCCCGGGGTGTATCAGGCACCGGGCGCCAAGCCGCGTCTGATGGCAGAGCGTGACACGCGCCACCAGACGCGTATCCTCGCCCACGTAACAGTCTCTCTGAACCACGCAGGCAGGTCCGAGCATCACGCCAGCCGCGAGATGGGCGCCCGACTCGACGACGCAGTGAGGCCCGATAGTGACGCTGGTGTGGAGTTCCGCATCTTCGGCGACAACGGCGCTTGGATGAATTGCGCCTTCAGCACTCACCTCCACCGGGTAGAGGGCACTGGCGACGCGTGCATAGGTGACGTAAGGGTTTTCGCTCACCAGGGCCGCGGCAGGGCACTCGGGGAACAGCTCCTCTGACAGGATCACCGCCGAGGCCCTGGTATCGGTCAGGTACTGGCGGTATTTGTAGTTGCTCAGAAAGGCGATCGACCCGGGACCCGCGGCGCGCAGTGTCGAGACGGAGTGGATTTCCGTACGCCGATCGCCCTCCAGGCGCACCCCCGCAAGCTCTGCCAGCTCTCCCAGCTTCACCGTGGAACGCGCTTGCCTACTTGCCCTTGTAGGTACTCTTGAGGCGCTTGAGGATCTTGTCGGTGATGTCGATTTTCTTGCTGGCGAAAACCAGATGATTCTCCGCAAGGATAATATCGTAGTCTTCCTTCTCGGCGATCTCCTTGATGACCTTGGAGACTTCGCGCTGCAGCAGTCCGAGTTCCTCGCTGCGCCGGATATTCAGGTCCTCGCGTAGCTCATCGGTGCCTCGCTCGAGGTCCCGCTTCTTTTTCAGTATCTTTCGCTCGAGCGCGGCGCGTTTGCTCTCGCTCATGATGGCGCCGTCTTTCTTCTTCTGCTTCTCGAGTTCCACGATTTCGCTCGCCTCGGCCTTGAGCGAGGCCTCCCGCGTGGAAAACTCCCGCTCCAGGTTCTTCTGGGCCTGCCCTGCCTGGGGGGCCTGTTCCATGATGATCTTGCTGTTGACGAAACCGATCTTGACGCCGTCCGCCGAAAAGGCGGGCGCGCCGGCTATCAACACAATTACCGCAAACAGCGCACTGTAACGCATCACTGTCATTCTCCAGATTGGTCCTAGAAAAGGGTCCCGACGTTGAACTGGAATGCTTCCAGTTCATCCCCCGGCTGATCGTTGATCGGCACGGCATAGGAAAACGTCAGTGCGCCGATGGGCGATATCCACGAGAACGCCGCGCCGGCTGACGCGCGAAGCCCGGACAAATCCCAGTCACTCGGCTGCGCGAAGACGTTGCCCGCATCGACGAAAATACTAAAGCGCATGTTCTCGCTGCCCTTGGCAAACGGAACAGGAAAGATATTCTCGAAGCTTGCAACCGTACGAAAGTTACCACCAAATGGCCTGCCAGTCGAATCGCGCGGCCCCAGCGTATTGGTCTTGTACCCACGGACGCTGCGAATGCCGCCTGCGTAGTATTTCTCGAAGAATGGCAGATCTCCGTCATCTCCGTAACTCTCGCCGAACGCCACGTTGGTGTAGAACATGCCCGTATACCAGCTGCGGACAGGCACGAACTGCCGTAACCGGTAACCGACCTTGTAGTACTCCAGATCGCTGCCCGGAATCGTGATTTCGCCGGTGACCCGCTGCATGTTGCCGCGCGTCGCGAACACGGACTTGTTCCGGGTATCGTGGATGAACGTCCCCGTGAAGGGAAAGTTCAGATAGTCATTGCCGTTTTTCGCGATGAAATCGAAGATCTCCTGAGGTGTATTCGCGTTCGTGTCGATCTTGATATTCTCCACGGACAAACCGCCGCGGATGGTGTCGACCTCGGTGATCGGCGCCCCGAGGTTGACACCTATGTCCAGGGTGTCGGCCGTATAGGACGACACATTTGCTTCCTCGGCGTTGATGTCCGAAAAGGTGGCATTGAATCCCGCGCTGACCCCGTTGATGGTGAAATAGGGGTTGACGTAGGACAGGCTGTAGATCGTGCTGACACGACTGTTGTCGAACCTGAGGCTCACACGGCGCCCTGTCCCCAGGAAATTGTCCTGATTCAGACTGAGGTTGAACAGGATGCCCTGCGCCTGTGAGAAACCGACACCGATGGAAAAGCTGCCGGAGCGCCTCTCCTTGATCGTGACGTTCAGATCCACCAGATCGTCCGACCCGGACACCCGGTCGGTCTTGATATCCACCGATTCCACATACGATAGACGTTGCAGGCGGCGCCGCGACAGATTGATCTTGTTCAGTGAGTACCAGCCGCCTTCCATCTGGCGCATTTCGCGGCGAAACACCTCGTCCTGCGTACCGGTGTTGCCGTAGAAATTGATGCGCCGTACGTATGCCCGCTGTCCGGGATCGACGAAAAATGTCAGTGAGACCTCGCGGCGCTGCTCGTCGATCTCCGGTATCGGGTTGATGTTGGCAAAGGCGTATCCATCATCGCCCAGCCTGCGCGAAATGTTGTCCGTCGTCTTGACAACCTTCTGGCGGGAGAAGATCTCACCGGCGTGGATCGCGGTCAGTCGCCGAAGCTCTTCTTCCGGGACCACGAACTCGCCCGCCAGCCTGACGTCCCTGACGACGTACTTGTCCCCCTCTTCCAGATTGACCGTAACGTAGATATCCCGATTGTCCGGTGTAATGGAGACCTGGGTGGAGTCCACGTTGAACTTGAGAAAACCCCGATCGAGGTAGTAGCTGCGCAACTTCTCGAGATCGCCCGCGAGCTTGGCCTTTGAATACTGGTCGCGGGAACTGAGCGGGTTCCACCAGGGCGCCTTGCCGGAACTGAAGTCATCGGTGATGGAGTCGGACTTGTAACTTTCGTTTCCGACCAGGGTAATGCGCTTGATCTTCGCCGGCTTGCCCTCCGAAATTTCTATGTCGATGTCCACGCGATTGCGTGGCAGCTCGTTCACCGTCACATCGATGCGTACGTTGTACTTGCCACGGGCGAAATACTGCTGACGCAGCTCGTTCTCCAGGCGCTCCAGCACGGACCGGTTAAACACGCGGCCCTTGGCGATTCCCACGCCCTTCAGCGCCTTTTCGAGGTCCTCGTCCTTGATATCCTTGTTGCCATCAAACTTGAGCTCTGAGATCGCCGGGCGTTCCCTGACCTTGATGACCAACACATCACCGCGACGGAGCAACTGGACGTCGCTGAAAAAGCCGGTCTTGATGAGGGCACGGATCACCTCGGCGCTTCGTGCGGTATCGAAGGTGTCACCCACCTTGACCGGCAGGTAGTTGAATACGGTGCCCGGCTCGATCCGCTGGACCCCGACAACTTCGATGTCATCGACCGTGAAGCTCTCGGCCTGCGCGGTGGTGCAAAGAAAGAACAGCCAGAGCAGCGCCAAGCCGGTGAGCGTCGCCCCCGGCGAAGGATATTCGCTCGGGCCGGCACGCCCGCTACACAACCTCCAGCCAGTCTTCCGGATGGTGTGGCGCGGCATTCAGTCTATCCGATCAACCGGACGATATCGTTGTAGAACGCGAGCCCCATCAGACCGGCAAGCATGGCGAACCCGATGCGTTGTCCAACGGCCTCGGCGGTCTCCGACACCGGGCTGCCCTTGATCAGCTCAATGAGGTAATACATCAGGTGCCCTCCATCCAGGATGGGCACGGGAAGCAGGTTCAGGATCCCGATGCTGACACTGAACAGCGCCAGGGCGCCGAGGAAGGCGGACACGCCGATCAGCGCCGAGACGCCGGCAAATTCCGCTATCGTCACCGGACCACTGATATTCTTCAGCGACGCCTCGCCAATAACCAGTTTCCATAGCACTCGCAATGTCAGAACGGAAATGTCCCAGGTCTTGACGATCGCCTTGCCCAACCCCTCAATCGGACCATAGCGCACGGTGACCCGCATCCAGTCGTATTGATCCGCATCGATTTTCGGGTAGGCGCCGATTCGTCCAATCGTCTCGCCCCCGTCCCGGTCCGTCCCCACCGTCAAAGGCACCTGCAACGTTCCTCCGTCCCTGTCGATCGTGACGGACAGTGTCTCGCCGGGACTGGCCCGCACGGCCGCGACCCAGTCGTCCCAGGATTCCACCGGTGCATCGTCGACCGAGAGAATCCGGTCACCGTCACGCAGGCCGTCACGCTGCGCCGCCCCACCGTCGACCAGTCGCCCGAGGACCGGTTCCACCTCTGGCCGCCATACCGAGATCCCGATCGTGTCCAGCAGGTCCCCATCGCCCAGCAGTGAACGGGTGTCCGCGAGATCCAGTGTCATCGTTTCCGGGAATCCCTGGTCCCGACGCACCTTCAGCTCAACCACACCCGTTTCAAGCGCCTGGTCAAGCAGGGTGATCACCGTATTCTGCCAGGTAGGTGTGGGCTTGCCATTGATCGAGAGTATTTCGTCCCCGGACCGCAGCCCGGCCCGTTCGGCAAGCGAATCCGGTTCGGGCGCTCCGGTGACGGGCCTCACACCGCTCACACCGACCATGAACATCAGCCAGTAGGCGATGATCGCAAGCAGGAAATTCGCCATCGGACCCGCGGCCACGATGGCCATGCGTTTCCATACCGGCTGTCGATTGAAGGCGCGTCCAAGGTCTTCTTCAGACACCTCGGCCTCACGCTCGTCGAGCATCTTCACGTAGCCGCCGAGAGGGACCGCGGCGATCACGTACTCGATACGGTCGGCGCCGGCCACCCGCTTCCACAGCGGGCGCCCGAACCCGACCGAGAACCGAAGCACCTTGACACCAAGTTTCCGCGCTACCCAGAAGTGGCCGAATTCATGAAATGTCACCAGGGTACCGACGGCGACGACAAATGCCGCGATATTGATCAGTACGGACATCACTGCCTCCCAACGTACCGACGCGCCGCCCGTCTGCCTGCTTCATCGGCGGCGAGTATCGCTTCCAGCGAATCCGCCGGCTGACTGGTGGCAGACTCAAGCGCGTGCTCGATGGTAGCCGGAATTTCCGTAAAGGGAATTTCCAGATCCAGAAAACTTTGCACCGCCACCTCGTTCGCCGCGTTGAGAATTGCCGTTGCCGTTCCTCCCTCTGCAAGCGCCTCACGGGCAAGACGAAGGCAGGGAAAGCGCTGCTCGTCCGGCTCCGAAAAATCCAGGCGCGCCACCTGAATCATGTCCAGCGCGTCGACACCCGACGCGCCCCGTTCCGGCCAGGACAATGCATAGGCGATCGGGGTGCGCATATCGGGGTTGCCGAGTTGCGCCAGTACGGAGCCGTCCTTATAGGACACCATGGAATGAATCACGCTCTGCGGGTGTAAAACGACCTGTACCCGGCTGGAACCGGTATGGAACAGCCAGCAAGCCTCGATCACCTCAAGGCCCTTGTTCATCATGGTAGCCGAATCGACTGAAATCTTCCGGCCCATCACCCAGTTCGGGTGTGCGACGGCCTGATCGGGCGTCACCCCTCCCAGCTGGTCAAGGGGCGTCTCGCGGAATGGCCCCCCCGACCCTGTCAACAGAATCCGTTCCACACCGACGGCGTCAAGGCCGCGAGCGAAATCCGTGGGCATACACTGGAATACGGCGTTGTGTTCGCTATCGATGGGGAGTAACTCGGCCCCGTTTCGGCTCACCTCGTCCATGAACAGCCGCCCGGACATGACCAATGCCTCCTTGTTCGCCAGCATGACCCGCTTGCCGGCGCGTGCGGCGGCCAGTGTCGGCAACAGGCCGGCGGCACCTACGATGCCGGCCATGACGTAATCCGTGGCCTCCAGAATCACGACGGCCTCCAGCCCTTCCGCCCCCGCAAGGACCTCCGTTGCCGGACTGCTGTGCTTCAACCGGGAACGCAGCTGATCAGCTGCGTTTCCGTCGCGCATCACCGCAAAATCCGGCCGCGTCGCCTCGCACTGCCGTGCCATGCGTTCAACGTTCGAATTCGCTGTCAATGCCACGACCCGGTAGCGATCGGGGTGCCGCGCCAGGACATCCAGGGTATTGACACCGATGGTCCCGGTGGAGCCGAGAATCGTAACGCCCTTGAGAGGTGCCAGGTCGCGTTCATTCATGCCCGGAATCCATCATGCAGCCAACGGAACACGAATCCAGTACAGCCCCATCCAGAAGACGGGTGCCGCGGCCGTCAGGCTGTCGATGCGATCCAGTACGCCACCGTGGCCAGGCAGGATTCGCCCGCTGTCCTTGACCCCGGCGCGGCGCTTGAGAAGGCTCTCGAACAGGTCTCCCTCCACTGAGACCAGTGCCGTCAGCAAGCTCAGTATGACGAAGTAGACACCGTCGACCAGCCCCGCGTCGAACCACCACGCACCGGCAAGCCCCAGCAACAGCGTCGCAGCCAGGGCGCCGAATACCCCTTCGCGACTCTTTCCCGGACTAAGCGCCGGCGCCAGTCGGGTCCTGCCGAGTTTCTTGCCGGAAAAATAGGCCGCGGAATCTGCAAGCCAGATGAGCACCAGGAGATACAGGAGCAATTCGGGACGCTCGGCGTGCAGGTCCACAAGTG
>JAYENI010000196.1:0-7443 GCA_034722015.1 Pseudomonadota bacterium | reverse complement strand
TCGACGAAGTCATCCTGGACTACGGCCAAAGTGGGATCCAGGTGCGCTTTGATGATGCGAACTGGGTCAAGCTGCATGCGGCCTCCCCCGGAATCCTCGCCATCCGTTCCCGGTGACATGAAAACGGATGCGATTGCGTCGAGGGACGGGGCGTAGCAGCTGGCGCGTGCCTGACGCGGAAGAGATCCAGCGGGGATTGCGATGAAGTCGCGGGCGGGGTTCGGTTCGATTCCGGTCTCGATGCCGCAAGAATCGTATGGATCCGGGAAGGGGACATTTGGCGTGCATGTTAGGAGTCGCCCGGTTTTCGTATCTTTGAGCGTCACGGCCTTTGTCCTGGCTGGAACCATCGCCGTTGCGGGAGAAGCGTTGGCCGCGGGGCAGACGCTCCTCCCCACTCGCGAGTCGGGTTCCGTACAGCTTCGACTCGCGGGCAACAGGATCTCCGGTCAGTTCGTGAACCGGTCCCTGTCGGATGTGCTTGACGAGATCGGTAAGCAGTCGAACTTCCAATATCGCGCGTCCGAGCCCCTGTTGAGGTACCCGGTTTCTGGAAGTTTCGATGGTATTTCCATCTCGGATGCGTTGAAGCAGATCCTGAAGCCCTTTGACTATCTCCTGGTGATTGGATCAACGGGTGAACCGCGGCAGGTGTTCGTTCTCGACGAGAAAAGGAAATCCGAAGACACTTCGGCTAGCGATTCACTTGATGCTCTCCCGGGGGAGGATCTTGTATCCACCGATCCGCTCGAGGATGCTGACCATACTGATGGCGAACGCTTCTTGTTCGAAGCATTTGACGATAACGCATCTCTGCCACCGGAATTCGAGGGGTACACGAGCGCACCTTCGCCCGAAGAGGAATTCACAGGACCAACCATCGCTACGGGGAACGCCCAGGATCTGCCGGAATTCGAGCCCATAATCAGTGCCTCGGGACCAGATATTCCCGACTTGAACACAGTGGAATTTCCGGAATTCGAGCCATACTACAGTGAAGAGGGGCCGACTATTCCCAAATTCTAGGCTCTCGGTCAAGTAACGGAAAAAATACCTCCTCAGGGATATCTGTGGAGAAAAGTGTGAGAAAAGGGGTCGGAGCCCTTTTCTTGCTTTTCTTTTGATCTCACGCCTTAGAAACCCGTGAGTGGCCGTTGCCCCGGAAGATTCTGACCGTACTTGTCGCCGTCATCGGCGGACTTCTTCGGACGGCCTCGCCTGGATAAACCGACCGAATGGCCTAGCACCTGCTCTATCTGGACGCGGAAACGGTCGCTTCCAAGTGAGTGGGGTGCCGGTCTGTAAACATTCGCGCACCTGGCTGATCCGTGGTTGACGTAGGGGACATAGCGTCGCCCCACATACTGCATCAGGCGGCTGTATTCCATCCTTTGCATTGTGGCTATAGCGAACAAAGAATGTGACAATAATCGATTGTTTTACCTGTTACCACATAGAGTGACACCCATGACCACGATGATCTCGGAAGTCTACGAAGCCTTCCGCAAAGCGGGAGTACCCGATGAAGACGCACGGAAAGCCGCCGAGGCTCTATCGGCCGAAAATCTCGCCACCAAGACCGACATGCAGAAAATCGATAGGGAAATGCTGGTCCTGAAATGGATGATTGGGTTTAATCTAGCCTTTACGATGGCGATTCTGTGGAAGGTCCTTAGTTAAACGGACCTGTAATCACCAGGATTCAACTATAACGAATCGTCCAAGCTTACCCGATTGTTGCATAAACCCGAGGGTCCGTACTTTAAGCGCCGAGGTCCTTGAGGATTCCGAGGGAATGCCACAGCTCGCTTTCCACCTTTTCATAGGTTTTGGGAAAGACCTCATCCCATGATTTCGAACTCGCAACCAAAAACCAATATCACGCGAGTATCTGCTATTGGAAGCATCGGTTCTTGACCGTCGTTCCCAAGCGGGGGCTTGGGAACGAGATAACAGGATCTCCGCCCTTTACCGTACGAAGTCGTAGGTCGAGAGCACACCCGGTCTGACGCCACGGAGTCCGCCATGCGTGAGTTCCTCGGGGCTGACCCATCGATCGGCCGGACTGCCGCCGCCGCTGTTCAGGTTCAGATATCCGGAGTCACCCGTGGTCAGGTTCTTCCAATATCCGGTTTGAGGGTTCGATATGTAGTCGCCCGGCACGATGTAGGTGCCGAGCTGCCGTTCAAGGGCTACCAGCTCCGATGGGCTCAGGTCCACGCCGTTGATGGATACACCCGAGCCCGCTATGGCGCACAGGCTGGTCGAAACGAGCGCGATTGCCGCGAGAAGTCTGACTACTTTCATGGTTCCGTGTCTCGGTGATTGTACACAGGACCGAGCCTAGCGAACCCCGCGTGGCGTGGTTGTTGAATAGTTGCGGGTCCCGGTGTGACAAATTGCCGCCTCGCACCTGTCCGCTCGATCAGGGGTTTCGGCGATTGGGATTGCATCGAGGTTTGATCGGAGAGACTTGCCGGTGAACCCGGACACGGTCTGGGTGATGGGGAAGCTATTGCAAGAATGGCCCCTGCCGTGGGGTAGGGGCCATTCGGTGTGAGCAGTTCGGCCTACCGGAAAGTCCGGTAGGGAACCGATCAGCGGATGCCGCAGTTGGGCTGATACTGCTTCGTGGAGGATGCAGTCACCAGCCCCGGAAGCCGGTACTTGAATTCGACCCCGGTTACGACGTCCCCCTCGCGTTCTTCGGTGTCGAGCAGCGGGCTGTTGGCCGCGTCACCCAGGTAGCGCAGATAGCCGACCTTCGCGCCCATGGACCACATGTCGGTCAACTGGTAGCAGGCGGACATCTGCAGTGCCGCGTTCTGGAAACCCGCTACGGCCTGATATTCGGACAGTCCCGTGGCCCGGGCCCTTGTCGGGTCCACGCCGTAGTAGTGATCCATGTAGCCCTGGTTCGCCCAGGTCGTGCCGACGCCAAAGCTCATGTTCAGGCGTTGCGTAAAGTTTGCCTGGTATGCCGCCATCAGCTCGCCGGACAGTCCGTTGCTGTCCGGATTGAGGTCGGAATTCAAGCGCGATCCCAGCGTGTAATTGCCGAAGGTCCCGAGGGTGTATACACCGACCTCCGTCGATTCCTGGCCGACCAGGGAGACGGCGGAACGGGTGTACCCCTCACGGCTGGTCCGTTGTCCTCCCTGCACGCCCGCCTTCAAGAGCGGGGTATCCAGTACCGGCATGCCAAAACTGGAGTCTCGCCGAAACAGCGGGTCGCTGGACTGCGGATCGTCGAAGCGCAGGTAGTCCCTGACAGGCGATTCCCCTGCGGCCCCGGTTTCGGTATTCCCGCCAGGCTGTTCAGCCATCGCCGGTGCGACGGTCAGAACCAAAGCCAGACATACAGCGTTGCTTTTTCGCAGCACTACGTGACGCCGTGACCTGAAAATGTGCCGATTGAATGAATTAGCCATAGTGTAGAGTCCTGATGTCTCGCCTTCACAACAGGGCTTGAAAAATCGCCCTATCCACCAGAAAGCCAAATAGTTTTTGAAGGGCCGATGGTGCCCGTTTCCGGCCTGCAAAACCGACTAGGGACCCCATATCCACAATATAGCAGGTTAGTTCGCGACATGTGGTTCAAACTCTATTACTCGCCGGTTTTTCCACCACAATTAGTCGATTACAGATGCGGAATACGGGTCGATACGTATTCGGAGAGGCGCCGGGAAATCACTCGGGAATCGCTTGCGGCCAGATAAACAGGGTTGACTAATCAGGAGTAGAAATTCAAATAAAAATAACAAGATATAGTTAATATTTAATCTTATATATTAGAAAATAAATCATGTACCCCTTATGGTTTCGGTGCTTCGCGGGTAAATCGGGTCACGTCGAGGCCGTAGTCGGGGTCGGCCAGGGGACCTCGAATCGTGATCGGAGCCAGCCAGAGATCGCGCTGCCTCCCAGGGAGAAACGGGTAGAGGGAGTAGTCGATCTGATTTTTGTTCAGGTCGATGTCGCCCTTGCCGCGAAACGAGACGATCGGGAGGTCGAAGCGCAGGTCGTCATTGGACATCACGCCATTGTCGGCGGTCCAGGTGCCGGTCAATAGATCGAACAGGATCCGCTCCCCGGGCGGACGAGGCTTGCGGGCCTGAAGCAGCGCCATCATGATTTCGATCTTCGCCGCAAGCGCCTTGTCGCGTAGTGCGCCGCGCCTGATCTCCGTGCGGATACTCCCTTTCACGTGGCGCGTCATCCCGGCCGTGGTGACGCCGCTGGTTTCCAGGTCGAGTCTGAGACTGCCATGGCCCTCCAGCTTCGCGGCCTCCTCGCCCAGCATGTCAGCAACAAGATTTCCGAGGGCGACCCCGGTGGCCTCGGTATGCAGGGAAAAGCGGGGCACTGCTTCGCGGGCGTCCAGCGAGAACAGGCCCCGGGCGCGGCCCTCGTAGATCGATGCCGAAACCGGTCGGGCATCCAGGACCCCTTCGTCACCCCTGAGCGTGGCATTGATGGCGGTGACGGTTGTGCCGGCGATCCGCACCTCGCCGACGTCGATCGATCCCCTGAGCTCGATTGCCTTCAGCAGTCGACCGAAGGCCTCGAATCCACCGGTATCGGTGTCGGCGGTTTCGTCCGGGGTCGTTGGCGTGTCCTGAGCAAACGCCGCCAGGTAGGGGGCCAGGTCGATCCGGTCGAGACTGGCCAGAAGAACGACGCTCGCGGGTTCACCCGGCTCCAGGTTCATCTTCCCGTTCAACCGGCTCTCGTCTACGGCCAGTTCGAAACGCGGCAACGCGAGGCGCTCTGCTGTCGCCTGAAATTCCAGCAACCCGGCACCCGATCCGAGTGTCTTTTCGGGTGTCTGGGGCGAGACGGGGTATCCGAGTGACGCCAGGACCTTGCGTGGTGAAAACGGGTGGACCTTCAGGCTGCCGACGACCTCGGGCGAGTCCCCGAGTCCGGCGGCCAGGATCTCACCGTCGGCCTTGATGCCCGACCACTCCAGTTCCACGGGGGACAGCCTGACCTTGCCTTCGTCCAGGTTTGCGAGGAGACCGGTCCGTGCGCTGGCCTCCAGCGTCGAGGCGCCGGACTCCGGCAGGCTCGCGCGCAATCTGAGTCCGAGGTCGTCGAATTGCAGTGTGTGTTCTTTCGGGTCGAGTCGTCCATCGCCCGCGGCGCGGAACGCGAAAATCGTCCCCTGCGAGGTACTTCCCCTGAGTCTGGCCTCGACCGACTCGAACTCGATAAAGTCCGTGTCCAGGCCCGCGGAGACCGAGCCCCGCAATTCCGCGCTGACGCCTTCCACACCCGCGGCCCCGTCGCGCGCCTTCAGGTCGATACGGACCGCCTCGAGATTCACGGTACGCTTTTCCAGGTTGACCTCGCCATTGCCGCTGAGCGCGACGCGGGTGGTCTTGCCGTCGGGTCCGGTGTGTGACAGGTTGCCGTTCAGGGGATAGACAAGCAGGCGACGGGAGGCCAGTTCACCGGCGACCCCGAAGTTCAGGGTGCCCCGGTTCTCGCCGGTGTCCGGTGTCCCGCCCCGCACCGAGGTCTCGATCGCAATCTGTCCGCTGAAGGGCACGCCCTCGTCGGGGCCGATGTAGCCTTTCCCTTCAAGCGAGAGATCGGTGGCCAGCCCGCCTTCGCCCTCTGCCCGCAATACGACGGAGGCGGGACCGATACTGATGCCCGATCCCTCGAGTTCGCCGGTGATGTCGGTCGTGAATTCCCCCGTCAGCGAATCTTCACCGAGGGGGACCCCGAAGGCGTCGAGTTTCCCGGTGAGACCCTCGAACCGGACGCCTCTTCGAGCCAGGTCGATGTCCCCTCCGCCCTGGAAGATCAGCTCAACGTCCTCTCCACGACTGCCCTCGCCGCGCATCTCCAGCCTCGAGGGTTCGATGGTGATCAACCGCTCCGCCACATCGACCGCAACCGCGCTCTCGAGGTTGCCTGAGAACCATCGGTCGGCGAGCGGGAGGCCCGTGGCATCGAGGTTTACACGGATGTCTTGCAGGGCAAACCGGTAGGTGGCGAGATCCCCCGTACCCGTCGCGGTGGCGGCGAGCTGAATTTCGACGCCCTGCGGGCTGGTCGCGACGACAACACCCTTCAGCGGGGTTGCGGAAAGCGTGCGTTTTTCCAGGTCCACCGCGACGGTGCCGGCAATCTGTCCTTCCTTCAGCGTCAGGGGGAGTCCCTCGCCACCGGCTTCGAAGGAAAGCTTCAGGGCGTCGAACTTCAATACCGGCCCGGCATCGATACTCGCCATCGTCTCGGCCTGGATGTGGGCGTCGACGGGCGGGGTGGCGCTGCGAGCGTTGAATTCGAGTGACAGCGCGACCGGTTCGCCCATCACGATCGGGCCTGTCGTGAGCGCGATCGGGGCGACGGCGAAATCGAGGTCCGATGCGGCGTCGCGGAAATGATACGCGGCGTCGGTGACGGTGACACCGTCGAGCGTGATGGCCAGCGGGGCCCCGGCGCCGGGATCACCCGTGAAAAGGGGAATCAGATCCCGCCAGTTTGTTCGACCGTTCTCGTCGACCTGGAGATTGAGGGTGAGGCCGCGGATGTCCAGCTTGCGTACCTCGAGCTTGCCTTCCAGCAGCGGGATGAGTCCGACACGCAGGATGGCCTGGTCGATGCGGGCAAAGGGTTTTTCCCCGAATCCCGTAGAGTTGCCGATGCGGGCCGACCCCAGCTCGAGTCCGATCGAAGGAAACCAGTTCAGTTTGAGGTCGCCTTCCAGCGTCAGCGACCTGCCAGTGGCGCGATGGACGGATTGCTCGATCACCGGCTTGAAGTGATTGGGATCAACGGTCAGTAGCGCGACCACAATCGCCAGCACCGCAAACACGAGGAAAAGTACAAGACGCCTGAGCCATTTCATGACACGGTTCCCCCCGATGTCTCCACCGGAGCGGATTCAATCGTTGCGTGTTTCCACCTCGAGTTCCCCGAACGGATCCCCTGCCTTGCCGGGCGGCCGGCGTGCCCCCCCGGTTTCCGTGGGTATCTCCTGGTCGAGTTCGTCGAATGCCTCGAACTGGTATTTCCGGATCACCGCGACGCGGATCGCCTCCAGCCGTTCACCCTGATATCGCGTGAGTGGCTGTTCAGCGACGCAGGCGCGGGCGAAACTGGTATCGATCTTTTTTTTGTATTCCAGATTGCTGGTTCGGGCGTGGGCCTGGATGAATCGCGGCAGACCGGGGTCCGTCTCGAAACCCGCGATCAATGCGCGCTCCGCGGGTTTCTCGACGTGCCGGAAGTGTTCGTGGATGACCGCCTGTACGGTCTCGTCTATCCGCTTTACCAGTGCCTCGTTGGCGTTGTGTTTTACCGCATCGACCGACGCCATCCCGCCCTTTGCATATCCCGAAGCACAGGCGTGCCCCTTTTTCGCGTTGTAGTACCACCTCGGCGCACCGTCGATGTAGGCCGTGTCAGCGAGGTGCAGCGCCTTGT
>JAYENI010000195.1:0-7444 GCA_034722015.1 Pseudomonadota bacterium | reverse complement strand
CGCCGCCGCACCCTGGTGTGCGCCTGGGACTCGACCCAACCCAACACCGCATCCACCGCCCCGTCGTGCGCCCCAGTCACTTGACGGCGGACCTCGGGGTGGGGGCCGCCCCACCGGGGGGGGGGGGGGGGTGGGGGGGGGGGCCCCCGAGACTATCCAGCGGCACGGTGCCTGTCCCAGGCTCCCACCCCCATCCCGGCCTTCCCCCTCAAGGGGGAAGGAGTAAGTGGGGTCGACTACGGGTCCTCGTGGCACCTCGGCGCATTGGCGCACTGCGATTCGTCGCGCCAGACCTGTAATGTCGCGTGTCCGATTTCGTACCGGTCGCGCAGATCGGTGGAGATCTCGCAGAGCGCGCGGTCGTCAATACGGCCATCCGGGTCGACGAGGTGCGCGGTGAGCGCCGTCTCCGTCGTGCTCAGCGCCCAGATGTGCAGATCGTGCACGGAACTGACGCCGGACACACTGGCGAGGTAGTCACCGACATCGCCGGCGTCGATGTGCGGCGGGACGGCGTCCATGGCGAGATTGACCGAGTCGCGCAACAGACCCCAGGTCCCGAAGAGAATCACTACAGTGATCAGAAGACTGATCACCGGATCGAGCCAGAGCCACCCGGTCACCAGGATGGCCGCGGCGGCCAGCACCACGCCCACGGACACGGCCGCATCGGCCGCCATGTGCAGATAGGCCGCCCGCACGTTGAGGTCCCTCCCCTTCCCCGCCACGAACATCATTGCCGAGACGGCGTTGATGACCGCGCCGATCCCCGCCACGATGATGACGGTCCACGCGTCGACCGCCACCGGACTCACCAGGCGAATGGACGCCTCCCAGGCAATGGCCCCCATCGCGAGGACGAGCAGCAACGAACTGAACAGTGAAACGAGTATGGTTGCGCGGCGAGCGCCGTAGGTTCGCTGGACCGTCGGTCTGCGACTCGCGAGCAGATTGGCACCCCAGGCGAGCAGCAGGGCCAGGACGTCGCTGAAGTTGTGTCCCGCATCCGCGATCAGCAGCAGCGATCCCGTATGGAACCCGAACGCGGCCTCGACGACCACGTACGCGACGTTCAGACCGGTGGCATAAGCGAATGCCTTGCCCGCGTCGAAGGATTCGTGGCCGTACCCGTGGCCATGATCGTGATGGTGTCCCATGCCGGTATTCGTGCGCGCCTCCTCGACAGATCCCGGGTGGAATCAGGCCTGCGCGAAATAGGCCTCGAGGTACGACTCGAAGCTTTGTTCATCGGCGGCCTCGATCTCGCTCTGGCGCTGTCGCGAGGTCTTGGCCAGTTCAACGTATTCCCTCTGCGTCGACTCCTCCAGCACCCGGTGTGCAAAATGTGCGCGGCACGCCTCGGCCAGGTGTCGACCGTAGTGATGAAACCCCTCGCCGCGATCGCGCATCTCACGGAGCATCCTCGCCGAGGGCGTGCGTTCGGGTTCAAGCAGGGCCTTGCGCTGTTGCCTAAGCGCCTCTCGATAAGGTGCGGCGGGATCGCCTTCGTCGAGGACCTCACAGATACCCGCCATCGCGTCCAGCACTTCCAGCCCCCAGGACTGCACCGTCATCTCCCGCCCGTTGCGTCGTAGCCTGAGCCCGGGATCACGACCTTTGTGAGCCGCTGCAAGGTCGTTGGCGTCGATCTGGCGGACCTCCTTGATTCCGAGACGCGGACTTTCCTTCAGCAGGCACAGCAACATGAACGCCTCCAGGAAACGCATGGCGGACTCGTTCATGCCCAGCGGATCGAAGGGGTTCAGGTCGAGCGACCGCAACTCCACGTAGCGCACACCGCGCTCGCGCAGCGCGATCGTCGGCTTCTCGTTGCCTCGCAATATCTGCTTGGGCCTTACCGTACTGTAGTATTCGTTTTCGATCTGGAGGATGTGGTCGTTGAGTTGCCGGTATTCCCCGTCGACGACAACGCCGATCTTGCCGTAGCGCTCACAGGGCGTGTCGATGGCCCAGCTGAGACTCGCGATGTAGATGTCGATGTTGTCGTAGCGCGCCTTGAAACCACTCTCGTAGGCCTTGTTGTTCTGGTAGCCGATATCCCCCATGCGCAGCGAGGTCGCGTACGGATAATAGTAGGTCGTCTCGTCGAACCACTCCATGTCGGTCGGCTGGTCGCCAACGAAGGTCTTGCAGACCGCGGGCGACGACCCGAACAGATACGGGATCAACCAGCCCATGCGCTGCAGGTTGCGAATCATGCCGAAGTAAAACTTGTCGATGAACTCGAGCAACGGCCGGGTGTCCTTTTCGAGGACCTGGAACACCGGCCACAGCGCCTCGTTGCAGGAATAGTTGAAATGCACGCCGGCGATGGCCTGCATGACACGCCCGTAGCGGTGTCCCAGGCCCACACGATAGACGTGTTTCATTCGCCCTGCGTTGGAGCTGCCGTACCGGGCGA
The DNA here is from genome assembly GCA_034722015.1 of Pseudomonadota bacterium. Lineage (GTDB taxonomy): Bacteria > Pseudomonadota > Gammaproteobacteria > JAJDOJ01 > JAJDOJ01 > JAJDOJ01. Next base: position 5,022 of record JAYENI010000195.1, on the reverse strand, counting down.
TCGGCACGCCCCGCTCCCCCGTCACGACACACGGCATGCTCGTGACCCACAAGAACTCGTCGCGCATGATGCGTTGGGTCCAGAGCTGCAGGTCGTGCATGAAATCAAGGGCCGCCCGGATATCGGGCAACGGCGGGGTAATCAGTTCGAGTTGCGATTCGGAGAAATCGGTCGTGATCCAGGGGTGCGTCAGTGCCGAGCCGAGTTCGACCGGGTGTGGCGTCTGGGCAAGGCTCCCGTCGGAGGCCACACGCAGGGCCTCTTTCTCGAGACCGATCAATCCCCCCCTCAACATCCCCTGCTGACGGGCGTTGATCAGGCGCGCGAGCCGCTGTTCAACTTCCGGGTAAACCATAGATTCTTCTTGCTATCTCGAAGGGAAACGCATGGATCGCGCGAGGCGCCGCCCCGCGCGCGGTTCGTCAGGAAGGCCTGGGCATGTGTTGCCGGGGTGAGTCGATCATCTCGGTGCATGGTCCCTGATCAGGGGAACGAAGGTCACCGACTCGAGCGTCTTCTGCTGGAAACATTCCGGCGTTCGGGTGATCAGCTGAAGCTTCTGCGCGCCCCTGCTGCTACCGACGGGTATTATCATACGCCCCGCCACGGCGAGTTGCTCCAGGAGCGGCCCGGGTACCTCCTCGGGTGCGGCCGTGACCATAATGGCATCGTAGGGGGCGTAGCGGTCCCAGCCCCAGGATCCATCCGAGATATGGTACCGGACGTTGTGAAACCCCAGATCGCGTATGCGCTCCCGCGCCTGCATCGACAGCTCGGGAATTCTCTCCACGGTATAGACCCGTTGCACGAGCTGCGCGAGCAACGCGGTCTGATAGCCTGATCCGGTGCCGACCTCGAGGACGCTGGCGGGTGCTCCGCCCTTCAGCAGGGCCTGTGTCATGGCGGCGACGATGTACGGCTGAGAGATGGTCTGGCGATGCCCGATCGGCAGCGCGGTGTCCTCGTACGCCCTGCTGGCGAGGGCCTCCTCGACAAACAGGTGTCGCGGTGTACGCCGGATTACGTCCAGTACCCTGGGATCGAGGATCCCCTCGTCACGCAGACGCACCACCAGCCGGTCGCGCGTACGCTGGGACGTCATGCCGATGCCCCCGATCAGGTGCCGTCGCGCCACGCGCAGCCCTCCAGCCACTCGCCAACCCGCTCGATGGCATTGTAACGCGTCAGATCCACCTGGATCGGCGTCACCGACACATAACCATTGTTGACCGCGTGAAAATCGGTCCCCGGCCCGGCATCCTGCTCGGGGCCCGCCCCGCCAACCCAGTAGCAGACCCTCCCCCGGGGATCCACCGAACGAACCACCGGTTCGGCCTTGTGCCGGAATCCCAGGCGCGTGCCCTGGATGCCGGTGATCCCGGCCAGCGGCAGGTCCGGCACATTGACGTTGAGGATGATGTCCGCGGGCAGCGGGGAGGCCTCCAGGTGACGTACGAGACCGACCGTCACCGCCGCGGCCGCCGGAAAGTTCTCAGGCGAGGGGTCCGGGGACGCCAACGAAACGGCGACGGCCGGTTTTCCCAGGAAACGTCCCTCCATGGCGGCGGCGACGGTGCCTGAATAGATCACATCATCGCCCAGATTCGCGCCGGCGTTGATACCTGAGACCACCATGTCGGGCTCTGTCTCCAGCAAACCGGTAATGGCCAGATGGACGCAGTCGGTGGGTGTCCCGTCCGTGCTGATGTATCCGTCCGGATCCTCCGTCACGCGCAGCGGCCTGTCGAGCGTGAGCGAGTTGCTCGCCCCGCTACGGTTGCGGCTCGGCGCCACGACGGTGACGCGGGCGACCTCGCCGAGCGCCCTGGCGAGTTCCCGTATACCGGGGGCCTGGAAGCCGTCGTCGTTGCTGACCAGAATTTGCATTCAGCAGGCGGTCGGGCAGGTTTCAGCTGCGTGCAAGTCAGGACAAAACCGGCCGGGAAAGCGCAATTTACAGCCGGTAGGTGGGCATTTTACGAATTGCATCCCCGAATTTCGCCGTAAAGGACCAGCTAAGGCGATTTCTGTCAAATGACCTACCATCTTGCTTGTCTTCTCATCCGTCCTCTGTGTTGCGACAACCGTTCCATAGATCGACTATGCGCCTGTTGTCGCGCCTTGATGACGAACGAAAATCCGGCGCAATCTGGTAGGTCATTTTCCGGCAATCGCCTAAAACTTTTCCAGTTTGTTCCAGACAAATTTCCGAGGACATTTTAGACGCCGTATTTTGTCAGCTGAGAGTGCTTCACCAACCCGCCTGGCTGGATCGAAATAGAACCCGGAAGATCATACTATATCGCGAGCCGCCTACCGGACCTGACCCGACATGCCGAAAAAAACCCGCGAGCCGGAAGATGGACAGACACGCTTTGCCGATCTGGTGACCGGAGTCAGACCGCTGCGCACCGACCGGGTACACGTCAGGGGCCCGAAACCGCGACCCGTCCCGATGCAGAAACGTCGCGATGAAGCCCTGGTGATGCGCGAACTGTTGAGCGACGATTTCGATCCTGAGGTGGCGCAACCCGGCGACAGCCTGCTCTACCACCGCCCCGGTATTCAGCATCGCGTCATCCGTCAATTGCGCCGTGGCCAGTACCGGATCGAGGCGGAACTGGACCTTCACGGGCTGAGCGCCCACGCGGCCCGGGCTGAACTGTCGCGCTTCCTGCATGACGTGAAACGGGCGGGGATTCGCTGCGTGCGAATCATTCACGGCAAGGGAAACCGGTCGTCCAACCGCGGTCCGGTCCTCAAACCCCGCGTCAACCACTGGCTGAGACAACGTGGCGAAGTCCTGGCATTTTCCTCCGCCGTGCCGGCTGACGGCGGTACCGGGGCACTTTACGTCCTGCTCAAACGCCGCTGAAACCGTCGGTCCGGATTCATTCCTCACGGGACATCGTTCTTCGCGGGTCCCGCGACGCGGCCCGGACCCCCGGTGAACTCTCCACGTTGACCTGGCGCGCCTCGAATATCCGGTAGCCGCTGATCATTCCCGAGATTTCCCCCGTGCGTCCGCGGAGATCGTGAAGCACCACGGCGGCGACGTGCAGCAAGGTGAACATGACGACCAGCCGCGCCATCGACGCGTGCGCCGCCAGCGTATCGAATCCACCCGTCGCGACATTGTACGAGAGTAAAAACCCCGTCACCGCCTGCGTACAGAGAAGCGCCAGTACGAGAAGGTAGATCGGCCCCCATAGCGGATTGTGCGCATACCAGCGGGGCAGTTCGACCCTGCCAAGGCTGAGGTAAAAACGCAGCGTGAGCCAGGCGTTCTGCCGTTGCATCACGTCAGGGATGAGATCACGCCATCCCGCCACGCCGTCCCCGGCGAACAGCAGCCAGACACGCAGTGCGAGACCTGCCGTCAAGGCCCAGGCGGCGAGCAGGTGGATATCCCTGGCGGCCGCGCCGACGTATTGCCCCGAGGCCACCAGCCATCCCGTCACCATCAGGACCAGGGTCCCGAGCCCGATCAACCAGTGCGCGGCGCGAATCGTCCCCGGCCACACCTTGACCTGCTGTATCCTGTCCTTTCCGTTCGTCATCGCGTTACCCTATACTTTCCTGTGTCCGTGTTTATCACCTGGAGTGACTCCATGCATCGCCTGATTCCGCGAGCCGCGATCATACTGGTATTCTGGGGCATTTTAGGTGATGCGGGCGCCACGGGCACCATGCGCTGCGGACAGTGGGTGATCAGTAGCGGCGATTCCATCGTCACCGTGGTTTCCCGTTGCGGAGAGCCGCTGTACAAGGAGGTCATATCGGGGGGCGAGGGCTCGCGCGGACAACGCGTTGAGCAGTGGACCTACTCCCAGGGTACGAACCGCTTCATCAAGATTCTCGAGTTTCGCAGCGGGACGCTCGTCAGTATCCGCAGCGGCAAGCGTTTGTAACTGCGCGGGTACTCCCTCCGCCCGGCGGGCGCCTCCTCAGGTCCCGCCCCGGGCATCGAGCAAGCGGTTGACCATCGCGACCAATGCGACACCCAGCAGAACACCCGACGTATTCGCCAGCATATCCAGCATTTCAAATTGCCGGAAAGGAATGAAATACTGGATGAATTCCATCAGCAGCGAGTAACCCACACACAGCACGATGGCCTTTACCGTCCCCAATCTCGGGAACGCAAACTTGAGGACGACAAACAGGGTGAAATACGCGAGCAGATGCGACATCTTGTCGGACATCGAATGCAGGAAATCGTGCTGCGGCCGCCGCAGGGAGAAATAGCTGATGGTCGCGACGACCCCCGCAAGCGTTGCGTATGAAACCGTCTCGCGAGTGATCTTCATGAAGCGCGGTACCGGGACGACGTGAAAAAGACAACTCCGGATCTCGGAGTTCCGCGCGCCACGATCGCCGATCCGGATTCACCGGGGAAAAACGGGGCCGGCGCAATGACCGGCCCCTGCGGCAGGGACATGCCGGGGATTAGGCGATTTCTGTCAAATGACATACCATTCTACTTGTCTTTTCGTCCGTCCTCTGTGTTGCGACAACAGTTACATAGTTCGACTATGTGCCTGTTGTCGCGCCTTGATGACGAACAAAAAGCCGGCGCGATCTGGTATGTCATATTCCGGCAATCGCCTTATTCCCCGGTGGTTTCCGGTGACTGGACCGACTTGCCGGATTCACTCAGGTATTCCCCGGCCTGCTGCATCTTTTCACCGGTGTAGACCGCAGCCTTGCCGGCGGCGTCCTTGGATACGTCGTATGCATCGCCCGCGACGTCCTTGGTCACATCGTACGCATCGGATGCGACCTCTTTGGTCGCCTCGATGGCCTGGGTGGTGCTCTCGCTATCCATCTTTTCGCAGGCAGACAGGACGAGCGTCATGGTTACGACGGTTATCAGGGTACGAATCATTACTGGACCTCTTGAACTTCAGTTCGGTTTATCTTTTAGGCGATTTCTGGAAATTTACATACCAGCCTGCTTGTCTTTTCGCCCGTCTTCGGCGTTGCGGAAACGGTTGCATAGTTCGACTATGCGTCCGTTCC
>JAYENI010000194.1:0-27151 GCA_034722015.1 Pseudomonadota bacterium | reverse complement strand
GCTCCTTTACAGGCGCTCCAGAGTGCCTAACCCTTTGACCATGAGCGGTATGCAGCATACATCCCGAGTCTGTCGCACCTTGAATAGGTTGGGTCAATTCTCCTGAATCAACGCGGGACGTAACACTGGGTAAGGCAGGATCGAAAACGACCCTCCCACAACGTGCCGCTACGACGATAGGTGCGATTCACATACTGGACGTACCGCTGTCCCAGCCGTTTCATCATGTCACCTGCACCGCTTGAAGTGCGAGGCGTTATCAGCAGGTGGACGTGATTGGTCATCAGCACGTAGGCGTGGATGGCGCAACCGCCTGCAACAACGAAGGATACTTCAGCGAGAACATCGCCAGTGCCGAACTCAAGGTGTCGGTGAGTGTATGCTTTATGCTCTTCCGCCGGCTTCGTGGGTCCGCTATGTTATCGAAGCACCGGCGCACCGTGGCCAGCATGCCCGCCATGGAGAGATCTTGGCGTAGCTTCGGGAAAGGGGCTGCCACGTAATATGCTCCACTGAAAAAATAATCAGCGGGTTAGCATACGTTACGAGAAGCTCCCAGACAAAATTTTCGCAAGCTACCGTTATGTAAGAGATTTCGCTATTTGGCGGGAATCGCTGACGATATAAACTCTCGCCATATTTACCATCACAATGAGGGCAACATCTTGGCATCTAATCAAGCACGGGCCTACTTCACGCTGAGTGGGTATCATTTCAATCCCGACGACATCACTCGCCTGCTTGGCATACAACCCACCTCAATCAATGCCGCTGGTGCAAGCAGCGGATTGGACAAGCCTGTGATCAGTTCATGGGAGTTATCGACGGATACGATCACTGATGATGTGGATGTTTATGACTTGACTGGAAAACTCATCAAGCAAGTGGAACCGGTCAAGGAAAAGATCCTGCAGGTGATTAAAAGCCACAACTTATCCCCCAGATTCGGGGTGGTCCTGGTTTTGTCGGTTGATAAAAATGAATCAGTACCCGATGTTGGTTTTGGTGCCAGGACAATCCGCTTACTGGCGGATATTGGTGCTTTTATAAATGTGGATTACCAGCTTTCTGAGCGTATTTAAGCTATAAATTAGAAAAATTGTATGCAATTTACTAATTCACTCGTTAGTTCTAAGTACAGGTGTCTTAGCCCTATTCAATTGCTACTCACACTATCAAACATAGTGGCTGGCAGGCAGTATGAAAAGTAGCGACGAGTCGATGCATGGCGAATACCCAGTCTGGTGGCATCTGTTCTCTAGTTCATACCAGCAGCGCGTCAGGGTTTTCTTGTTCTTCTTGTTATTGAACTTTCCGAAATATAATCTCTGTCATACTTTCGGATTCAAATAAAAGCACGCTATAAAAAGCGTGCGTATCACAAACCAAATCTGAATTAATGATGAGGCCACCAAATAGTGCGCATTTCTTGCCCCCCCCCCCTCTCCCTTGGGAGAAGGGACCCAAGTTCAAACGTCGTGGGCACTATTTGCTGCACACCTCAGTAAGTAGCCGCGCTATCTCCGGGTACGCGCGGTTACTTGCCTTAGGGCTTCTTGGGGGTGCTGTATGGAACTTCTTTCTGAAAAGAATCCCAGATGGTTTCATAACCAACATAACCCTTTTCATTTGCCGGTATTTGACGGGTTGTCAGATAACGACTCTTACCCTCGGGAACCTTGGGCCTGGTTTTTGGTGCATCGCTCATATTAATAACTCCTTAATGGTTTAAACGGGAGGAATATAAACTATACGTCAGCCCCTCCAACTTAACTGGCGTAAATAATAAAATCCAGCACTCTTCTATTTCCTGATTCATCTGCTCGTACTAATCGCAAGTGCTAGCGCGCTTTGTCTTATTAATTTGCGCCTCGCAATGCTTTAAACAGAGTGGTTGAAGCGCATGCGGAAAACATTCGATAATCAAATCAAGCTCATCGACCACTTCGTCGGCAAGTGTGGTATCTTTTGTTAACTCAGCCAGCACGCTTCGTGCAGTAGACTTATTTGCCCTGCATAATACTGCCAGATGAATGGGGAGTTGCTGCTCCATGCATACTGTCAATGCCGTTTCATAAGATCTTATTGCCTCTTTCAGGCGATTTGGGTTTTCTTCTGATTCACCCAAATTATGCAGTACTGCACCACAATTATTGTGTGTAGCAACTAACTCGAAAGCGAAATTATCAGCATCAAGTTCTGCAAGTGCATTTTTGTAGGCAACAACGGACTTTTGAAAAGTACGGTTACCGTTAAGAAGTCTACCATACGTATGGAAAGTCGCGCCAAGTTGATGCATGGCTGACGTCCATTTTTCAGGCGTATCTTTTCGAGACCATTCCAATAACGCATTAGTATAAGCATCAATGGATGCTTTCAATAATTTCGGGTCATCCAGTTGCCGGCCCAAAGCTTGCCTAGCAGTTCCCAGGTTATATTGTGTTGCTGCCCAGTCGAGGGGTGACTTTCCCTGGTTAAACTCTTCTAGTGCATTGTTAAAACACCGAATGGCCTTTTCAAACAATTCAATATCTCTCTGCTGCTGTCCCTGTGCTGCAAGAATATTTCCGAGACTATTCTGAGTCTCAGCCCAGGCTAATGGCTCCTGATCGCGAAATGCATCTGTCAGTGATGCCTCAAGTGCCTCACGCGCACTGCCAAGAATATTGGAGCTGAAGCGGTGCTGTTCATAATTTCCCCGTGTGTAAAGAAAATTATCAGCTGCGGTTACCTTGGTATCCGGAGTAGCAGCATCGGCTAACTCTTCACTAAGCATGCCTATAGAGCTAGCTATTGCACGTTCCAAGGCCTTGTTGTCCGGGTAAAACAGATACGTATTTGAGCAGTTCATTTATGTCCGGCTGAGAATTTCATCAATATCCGGGTCGGCACCAACGGCTCCGCCAAGGTCGATTTCTTCATCGGTAGCTTCACGTATTGTCAAAATTTCCAACCTAAAAATTACTTCTCTGCCACAAAGCGGGTTGTTACCGTCGACTGTTAACGTCTTGTCATCGAAACGAGTGACGATAAAATTTCTGGGTTCACCTTTTTCATTTTCCATGGTGATGGTCATACCGATCTCCCGATACTCTTCAGGAACATTTTCGATGTGATCGGTAAACACAAGTGATTCGTCTCTCTCGCCATATAACAGTTTAGTGTCAACCGGTACTTCGATGATATCACCGACTTTTTTACCATCCAGTTGTTTTGTCACTTGTTCAGACATAACATCATTCACGCCATGAACATAACCCAGAGGATAATCAACGGTAACAAGTACATCACCGGTTTTTTGATCGATGACCTTATAGTTTAGTTCAACGAATTGTTCGTTTTGTATTGTATCTGACATAACGTAAAAAGCCTGATATAGATAATGCTGTCTTAGAACAGCGTAGCACCAAATATTTTTACCTTGTCCTTTTCATAACCCAGTACCAATCTGCCCAGCCATTCACCATCTTTCTTGGTATGTCTCTGTTTATATAGAACCGTTACATATTCGCCACGGCGTATTATGCCAAGATATTCGTAATCTTCAGACAGGTTTTTTGTCAATTCACTTCTTGCAAACTGTTTACCCATCTCGATTTCATTAGCACCCAACAGCATAGCAGTTGCGAAATTTCGGGTGAAAGCACCGTAGTTTTGTTCATTCGAGTACTTAACAAGATCAGCCCACATTGGATGCGCCAGTGCTAAAATTTCTTCATCTGTTTTTTCAATGATATTCATCATTTTATTCTTCATTTAAAACATGTATTAGTTTTGCAGGACTATCCATCGTAAAAAGGCTGCATACTGTAAACCATAGAAAAAAAGACCAACAAACAATATGCTGGCCTTTCTTTTAAAGACAAGTAAAAAATAATTCTTGATCTTACTCAGCTATTCTCCCTGTTCATCACCTACCAGATGGTAAAGAGGGGCTTTTTCCATAGTGTACTCACCTGTGTTGCAATCACGATGAGAAACTGTCAGCACGTGCCAGTTTTTATCATCCAGTTTCATCGCATCACCACGGTAGTAATAACCAGGCCAACGCGTTTCTTTACGGAATAAGGTATGCTGGAACACACTTTCAGAAGTACGGACACGGTGATTTAATTCCCATGCACGCAACAGCTCGTGTATGTCTGATGCCGCAATCTTCTCCATGTCTTCCTCAAGAATTTTAAGTTTCTTAAGACCGATTTGGAGAAGTTTTTCGTTGGTCATGTAGTTGACACCAAAGCCACCACAATACTCATCCATCAGTTTCTGCAAACGATCCAGACCCTGTCTTGGATTGATGAAGTTTGGATTAACTGAACCCCCAACGACTTCATTGCTATAAACTTTATAAGTTTCCAACGGCTTGTAAATCTTCTCTTTAAGATCAGAAATCTGTTTATCAGAAACTCGAATGCCTTCAGCTTTGCCATCATCAATATATTTGCAGGCAGCTTTAGCGGCCAGACGGCCTTCAGTGAAAGAGCCCGATGAGAATGCGTGTGGTGTGCCACCTACCGCATCACCCGCGCCAAACAGACCTTCAACTGTGGTCATGCGGTTATAGCCCCAGAAATATTCATCAGGAGATACATCTTCAGGACCTGAGCACCATGCACCACAACCCGTTGCATGCGAGCCCATTACGTATGGCTCAGAAGTCGTTAATTCAGGATTTTCGTATTTAGGATCAACATCAGTTGCAGCCCAAAGTACCGCCTGTCCAACGGTCATGCCTAAGAAGTTGTGCCAGCCAATCTCTTCAAGATGAGGATCCTGGAATGCTTCCATGGTGACCATGTGGATAGGACCACGGCCGGCATTAACCTCAGAGATAAATGCATGGTTACGTAAACAGGTCGGTATTGGCTTGTGGGACAAGTGCTGACCTTCTGTGTCCAGATATTCTTTACCGACCATTTCCGTTAGAGCTGGGAACCACTTGGATTCATATTCTTCGCCCAGACCATTTTGGGTGTAAGTCTTGAGGTGCAGGAAGTAGGCACCGACTGGACCGTAACCATCCTTGAATCGAGCCAGTACGATACGGTTTTCCATTTGAGTCATCTTCGCGCCGGCTTCGATCATAAGACCATAGGCAGAACCAGATGACCATGGTGCGTACCAGACGCGACCCGCACCTTCACCGACTGAACGCGGCTTAAAGATGTTAGAGGCACCACCGGCACCGCAGATAACGGTCTTGGACTTGAATACGTGGTAGTTACCCGTACGCACATTGACGCCTACAGCACCCGCGACGCGGTTCTCTTTAGCATCATCCATTAACAGATGAGTTACGCAGACACGGTTGAATACCTTGTCTGCTGACTTTTTTGCTGCTTCTGCAACGATAGGCTTATAAGATTCACCGTGAATCATGATCTGCCATCGCCCTTCACGCATGTATGTACCTGTCTTAGGATTTCTCATCAGCGGCAGGCCCCACTCTTCAAACTGATGAACAGCGGAGTCAACGTGACGTGCCATATCAAAGGCCAGATCCTCACGCACCATACCCATCAGATCCATACGTGCATAGCGTACATGATCTTCTGGATTATTTTCCCCGAAGCGTGTACCCATGTAACAGTTGATCGCATATAAGCCCTGCGCTACCGCACCAGAACGATCAATGTTTGCTTTTTCTGCAATGACAATCTTTTTGTCCTTGCCCCAATATCTTGCTTCAAATGCAGCACCTGTTCCACCAAGGCCGGCACCTGCTACCAGAATATCGATATCGTCTTCAAGAATTGTCTTGTAGCCCATTAGTAGTACACCCCTGCTTCAAGTTTCAAGCCATTAGATTTCAGCGTATGTATATCGCCGTCATCCAGGCGGAGATACTTTGGCTCGTTAAACAATAGCTGACTGTCACGCATTTCGTTACTTGGTGCTGCTACGTCAGATAGTTGTGGAATACACGTTCCCCATGGCTTGGTTGTGATAGGCGCCAGGAGTTCCATGTCTTTCTTGCCGTTGCGGAATTTGATGCGCCAGGCAATTGTGCCTTTTTCCTCATCACGATGCACACGCACCGAGTGGCCCAGTGGCGCAAAATCGGCATAACCACGCACGTCAATTGCGTGGTGAGGGCAGGCTTTTACGCAGGAGTAACACTCCCAGCACATATTGGGTTCAATGTTGTAAGCACGTCGAAGGGTTTTATCAATGTGCATGATGTCGGATGGGCAGATATCAACGCACTGTCCGCAACCATCACAACGAGTCATATATACAAAAGTTGGCATTATTCTCTTCCTTTACTTAAGCAAAAGTGAAATTTAGTGTTAGTAATGGTTTGCTGACTCACGCTTGATTCCATGTCCCATGTAGGCTGGCTTGTTGCCCATATATTCCGGGATATCCGGGAATTGTGCTTGTACTGCTGGATCTGTCAGATCGTATTCAGCAGGTAAATTCTCTCTCGAACCATCAGCCCTGGTAACACGTTTCTGAAAAGCGGCGGCGGGCTTAAAGAACATATGGGCGAACTTCGACCATAGTACGCTGCCAAAAAGTGTCGTGCTTGAAGCGACGAACAAAGCGAAGAACAGGGTTGACCATCCGGAAATTCCGTTCGACTGCGCAAAGGACCAAAGCAATGCAAACGTTGCAGTTGTCAATAGCGAAAGAATAAACAAATCCGCTCGTTCGAAGCGATACCACGACAGGCCTTCTGCAGAAACATCAACCCGGATAAAGATCCAGAACCAGTATCCACCAGCGCAAAGCATCAGCGCGCCGATATGCCAGAGTTGTGGCAGGATAGCGGGTGTAGGCGTCGCGGGCGTTGGATAGCCAAAAATCATAATGGCGGTAGTGGCGACGAATATGATGAAGCCATACATGGTCAACAGATGGGAAAACCTGCGTCTTGTATTGCTGAACTCGCCAGACGTTAGCACTTCGTTCGCCAGCACTTTAATTGCAATCGATGCTTTTTCGCCGGTACCCACTGTACGTTTTGCGCTTTTCTTCGCTTTTTTTGCATTTTCGAAAAAGTACTGAGCGCTTTTCTTATGAATCATGTCAAGTATTGTCCCGCCGACCACCAGCAGGACCATCAAGATGATATATCCCTGCATAATTGTGGGTGATATAGACGCCGAAAGCTCGGAAAAGGGGTTGCTCATGAACATTAGTAGTCCTCAAGTATTTTAGTCGCCAGAGTATCTTTAAGATCAGCTCGCCGTTGAGTATAAACAAAATTGCTCAGCCTGAGTATATGGGATGATTGCACTGCGATGACGGATAGTTATCTGGCCAGGGTAAACAGTGTCTTCAACTCCTCTTCACTCAGATTGCCGATCCACTTTTCCCGGGTGCCTACCGTCAGGTCGGCCAAGGTAAGCTTGGCGTTGATCAGGTCGTTGATGCGCTCCTCGAAGGTGTCGAGGGCAATAAATCGGTACACCCGCACGTTTGAGTGCTGGCCGATACGCTAGCCCCAGTTTGGGTTCGATGGTATTCCCTTCGGGGTCCCTGAGATATACCCATCACGGATAGGTTTTCCCGGTCACGAAGTGGCGGCGCCAATGATCTGAAAGTTCTCCGTCAGCAAGGAACGAAGTTGTTTCCGGTATCGGCGAGGATAGCGAAAGAAATCTTCGCATACCGTTTTGAATTCTGCGAACGTCTCGTAGTAGCGGTTATATAGCACGATCTTTTCGAAAAACTTCCAGTACCGCTCTATAAGGGTTGGATTCGGCGCGTAGGGTGGTAGAAAAACCAGTTCTATGCGTGAATCCTGTATGTATTCCTTTACCTTTCGCGATCGATAGTATCGCGCGTTGTCACAAATGAAGTAGATGGTCTCTGCTTTGGGATCACGTGATTCCAGGCGCTTCATCAACTCGATCGTTGAGTCGGCATTCACTGCGTCATCCATCACCACGGCCGAACTCATCGTCTCGATGTTGATGGCGCCATTGATGTTGAGGCGTTGTCGGCCGCTGTTGCTTCTTATCTCCTTTTCCTCACCCCGCTTGATCCACCCATAGCTCGAAAACGTGTTGTGCTGCGGATGGGTTCCATCCATGGAATAGATCGGATCGTTTTCCCCTTTGTCTTCCTTGAGATTCTCATAGTCTCTCAGAAATGCCTGCTGCGCCTCGGGATCTGCTTTTCCTGGCACAACCTTCGGCTTCTTGTAACTAAAACTAAAACCCATCTCATGCAACAGATCAGTAATGCCGCTGATGCTATAGCGAACGTCAAAAAATTGTTCGATGTAACGGATGATGTCCTGGGTGCACAGATACGTGTGCGCACAGAGATGGGCCTCCAATTCTCGCTCTTGCGGATCACTCAAGTAGCTCAACCCGCCGCGATACTCGTTTTTGAGCAACTGCTCAGCCCCGCCTTTTTGATAGCGCCTGATATAGCCGCGAAGTGTGCCTTCATCAATCAGCAGTGCCTCAGAGGCTTCTTTTGCAGACCAGCCACTACCCAGCAGGTTGACTGCGTTCAGCCGATACGCCGCTCGTTTGTCGCCGCAACGCCGGTGGGCAACCCGTAGTTCTGCGATTTCTTTGTCGCTGAGATGGAAGTCTTTCACTGGCGCTTCGATGCTCGGACTATGTATCTTGCATTCTACATGCAATATCTATTGCAACCTATTGTTCAACCGTGAAATTCTATTCGCGACTGGTATAGATGGAGGGTCCTGTACCTGCGGCGCCGTAGCGCCAGACGACTGGATCCTTCTCTACCACGCATTTCTCCAGGTGTCCCAGGGGGCGACCTGTAGGCAGACATGATCCATATTTGGAGCGCGCATGTCTGGTGGTTTGCCGCCCTCCAGGCCCGGCGGACCATTGGCGTCAACGATATCTATCAAAGAGAGTCCAGCACGCAGTTGTGCCAGGCCGATATTTCCGGGGCCCCTTTCGAGTTTGCAGCCAAGCACCTTGAGGTAGAATGCGACCGTGCCATCAAAGTCACTGGCTCGCAGGACCACGTGATCGATGTGAGTGATATTAATCGGGTTGGCTTGATCCATGATTAATACCTTGCCCTTCCAGCAGTATGATTGACAATCCGGCGAACTGGCTGTTATTCCACACGGACACCGGTCACGCTCAGGATGTGAAAACGGTGGGCCGCTTTAGGACAGCAGCCGGTGTTCCATGCCATGCCGAAGGGCTCTATCGGCGTTACAGCACCTGTCACAATATCTGCTGGTCGCCGCACTGGGTAAACTCGATATGTTTGAGAAATGACATGCCCAGCAGTACTTCGTCCGTCGTCAGTCCCGGGGTAATGCTCGCACGCACATCCCGCAATTCAATACCGCCCACGCTGACCTAGTCGAGGTTGACGGCGTAGCTGACTGACACACCATTTGCCGTCTGCGTGGAAAACGCTCTTCCGTGTTGCAGGCCCAGGCGTCGCGCCACCTCGGCCGGTATGGGGACTCCCGTGGCGCCGGTGTCGAGTACGAAGGTGACGGGCAGGCCGATGATCTCGCCACTGGTCACATAATGGCCGAATTTATTGCGCTGCAGGGGCACCTCAACCATACCGTCTGCGTGCAAAAGCATCAGCGGGGTCGAAAGCATCAGCGGGGTCAGTTCCAACATTCCACTACCAAAAGCATCAGCGGGGTCAGTTCCCAAAAGCATCAGCGGGGTCAGTTCCAACATTCCACTACGGGTTTGCTACCGACCCCTGGTTGCGGTTTGGAAAAGGGCGTCATCCGGCGGCGCTGAATTTTGGTGATTGCATGTCTTACGCCACAGCCAGGCTCGCCGACGAACCGCTCTTGTGTGTTGATCACGACTTTGCGAAAACGGACCTGGTGCTTGCGTGAGAATTCGGGATCGCGCAAGAGGAAAGACCTGATAACGACTATTCTCTTTCGCGAATCGTCAAACGTAAGGCTTGACACAAATATTGCCTTTACCGCACTGACTGCAAGGCTCGATACTGGGCTCGTGGCTAGCGTTTATCCAGGTGGGATTCCCGCCCACTAAAATTGGCGGCGTTGCCAGGCAGTTGCTGACCCCATCGATCCATCGCAGGACTGCGGATTCGCCAAGACGTCCCGACGACCCCTTGTCGGATACGCCCCCAATGTGTGTGCCACCGGAATCCGGTACCGGGCTCCATGAACAATTTCACACTAGCGTCGATAAATGCGCCGCAGTGATCCTTCTCCCCTTCCCCTACGCTTATCACTGTCTGGTGGTGCCGAAACCCCGAGCGCGACCTTGACCCTTCTTGATACGAGACTGCGTGTTTTTTGGTGGATGCAGCCCGATAAAACACTAGATTTAGCCAACCGTGAGTTTAGCGTCAGATGCTCCCGAAAGGTCGGAAAGTGTGTTGGTAATGCCAATCCGCCTGATACCTGATAACCCATCGCCAGGAGGTTACGATGCCGCTTCGCCGAACCCTAAGCACAGTTTTTGTGTGCGCGTCCATTCTGATCACCGCATTGCCTGTTGCGAGCGCGCCCGAATTTGAGCTGCAGACCGAGCCCTTCATTACAGCGCTACGCGCCAGCGTCCGGGATAACGCGACCGGAGAGACGCTCTATACTCATATGCCCGCTGTGGGTCCGCAGCCGGCCGCCATGGCGAGCACGGCCAAGATCATGACCCTCCACGTTGCGCTACAGGCAGTGGCGAACGGGACCGTTAGCCTAGACGATCACGTCACAATCAGTGACAAGGCGTCTCGGCAGGCCTGCAACTGCTTTCCCGGGACCACTGACGGCCACTTTCTCAAGGGCGGCGACCGTATGTCGCTCGACGACGCACTGTATTCGGTAGGCGCGTCCCATGGCGAACCGACCGTCGCAGTGGCGGAGTTCATCGCGAATGCAGTGAAGCACGGGAGCAAAGTTCCCGCTGCAAATGACGAGGAAGCGGCGGCGCTTGAACAGGAGTTCATCGAGATGATGAATCTGGAAGTGGAAAACCTCGAGCTCACGCAGACCCACTTTGAGACAGTCCACGGCGGCGACAAGGACGGTCAGCACACGACGCCGAACGACCTCATTGCGATCTGGAACGCCGCCGTGGCACAGGATCCGCGCTTCCTTGAATACACTGGCTATGCTGAACACGAATCTACGATTTACGGAACCTTTCATACTTTCCACAAAGTAATAAGAAAAGGGGGACTCGGCTACCACCCCGGCGTCGATGCCGACAAAGCGGGTGATTCCGGGAAGTGCGCGGACTGTCTCGTAACCCAGGCCACGCGAGCAGGTCGTACACTGGTCGCCGCGCTGATGCAAGCCCTGGATGGCCACCGCGGCCAGGACGCGGATCAACTCTTTACGCGCGGCTACGAGACGGTCTTCAAGCCGAAAGAGCGTGTAGAAAGCGCCCCGTGGGAAGCGATACGCGATCACAAGATTGCGTGTCTTTCCAAGACGCGCGCGGCAAGCGCTGTGGTAACACTGGAGGGTAAGCTAGGAGTGCTTCTCTGGGACCATGACGCCGACGGGCGCTATATCGAGGTCCTTCGTCCCGATCCCCCGCCACACGGTACGATTGGGGGCTTGATCGCCGAACCTAAACCCTTGCTTCCACCCCCGCCTCCACTTGGTTTCACCGCGTCAGTTGAGCCCGAGCGCGGCGCGACCCTGATGACCAACGCTCTTCCCAATAGCAACTCACCGCCGATTCCGTCTGCGGAGTTAGGGAGCCGGGAATCGGCGGAGGTCACTGGCGTCGATACGACCTATGCCGGCAACGGGAACCTCCTGGTCGCAGTGGAAACCGACTCGGGGCAGCGTTTGTTCGTCTACGGTATTCCCGAGAGTGGCCAACCTTTTATACGCGATTGGCTTCCTGCCGGCGACGGCTCCGACCTCCAGGTCGTCGCTCTCGAATCCGATCTCATCGTAACTGGCCATCGCACCGCGGCGGGAGAGGTCGTGTTGCAGAGCTGGTCACTTGAAACGGAGACGGGGCAGCTGGCTGGCCCGATCGCATCGTATACAGGGCCCGTCGTCACCGAGTTCAATCTCGCCGGACGTGGACATGTATTCCTCACGGCCCAGATTGTCATTGCTTCGCGACTCGCGAGCAATAATCACTTTGAAGTGCGCGCGCTCTCAATCAATCCGAGCAACGGCGTCTTCTCGCTCCTCGGCAGTTCAGAAGGCGGCGCCGTTCACGGGATCGGTGTCACCCGGGTCCTCGGTTTCGATGCGCTGCACGACATCTACGCAGTCGTCATTGGCGCCGCTTCGGATAAGAAACTCAAGTTGATCACTTTCCACATTGCGCTCGACGGGACGCTCATGCGTGGGGGTAAGGGATGGATAGACGACCTTGCGCTCGAACCAAACGGCATATCGGCGATCGTGCCTACTTACGCAGGTGGTGTTGTCGTGGCACACAAGACGAATCAAGCGGCCATCACAACCACGCTTAGTGCGTGGTCTATCGACGGCCCTCCCGAGGCTACCCAGCCGCAGTGGCTAGCGAATACGGAAGGTGCGGACAAGGGTACGCTCTACGGAGCGTGTCGAATTCCTGGTCACGATGCCGAGGCTGATGTACTCGTCGCCGAGGCGGGCTTTATCGACGGCGCGTTGCGTACCTCACTCTGGCGCGTGGGCGCGCGATAAACCGAACGACGAACAAAATCGCACGTAAGTAACCTGAGCCCTGCAGACCGCTCATGAGAACATCGCAGCCCCGCGCCCGCAGTCTCGCGGCGAGTTTCACCATGCGCCGGAGCCCAGGCTCATCGTTATCTGGCCGCAATATACCCGAGTGCAAATTGCAATTTGGTTCCGGTCTTGTTCCGTGACTTTCATGTACTCGGTTTCAAAACAAGCGACTTGGCGCGGGACGGAACAGCTAATGCGATTGCCGGAAAATGACATACCAGATTGCGCCGGCTTTTCGTTCGTCATCAAGGCGCGACAACCGGTCCGATTCATCTCGTCGTCGAATGATCTCTCGAATTATTCATATAATTCGCTCAGGGTAATGGAGAATTCAACAGATTCGAACATCAGCTTATCCTCTGCCACCTCCAATCGCTCGGCCCTCTCAAAGGCATTACGTCGATACGCGTCCACCTGCATTCGGTCCTGGGCAATCAGGATATACTCCTGCAGGGTCGGCAAGCTGAAATATGCCAGACGTTTATCTCCGCGATCATAGCGCTGCGTTCCGGGTGATAAAACTTCCGCTATCAAAACCGGATCCGTCTTGAAATAAGGATCCCTGCGCTCTTCGTTACAGCGCACGAATACATCGGGGTAGTAGAAATCGTCGGCGGCACGAATCTTTAAATCGCCTTTGTAGACCCGGCACAGTTTTCCGCGAAGATGCGCTCTCAGGGCAGCTGCCAGATTCAGGGCTATCTCCTCATGCCGGTTGCCCGACCCCGTCATGGCGTACAAGTAGCCGTCCACCAGCTCATGGCGGATCGTCTGGGTCTGTTCGTAAGTCAGATACGCCTCTGGCGTCATACGAGGCAGTGCTTCGGGAGAGACAGTCATAATGACATGCCGCAGAGCGTGAAGGAGACACCTCGTATCCTACAACAGAAACCCGCCGTGTGCGGATGGTTGTGGACCCGATAGTATGCGGGCAATTGGCGACCGTGTTGGGCCACGCGAATCCAGCATCAGCGAGACTATCAGTCAGTCTTGATAGGCGCGCAGCAAGACCCGACTTTTGTTCCCTGCAATGGCGAATCCCCTCCGGGAGTGGGGAGAACAGTGATCAGCGAGACGGCACGCAGCCGCCGTGATTGTAGATACCCAGCAGGTAATCTCCGACTAGCAGGTTGCCCAGTGCGCGAGGGACACCGTTGCTCAACTTGCCCCCCGTACGGGTGATGAAATTCTTGACCTGGGGTGTTTTGCAGATGTGCTGCGGGTGGTAGACCGCAAAGGGATACCCATTGGGCATTGGCGGGGTCGCAGTGGGTAACCTCTCGGCAACTTTGGCCATGGTCAGTTCCATCTGGAACGCGGCCACGTAATTGCCAACCATCTCTTCAATCTGGGACTGGTAACTCATGATAATCGCGAACCTGAACGCACTTTCGAAATCCAAATCAATAACTATCGTATTTCGTACGTTAACTATACAAAATAGTTCACCCCAAAACTTCGCCTTACCTCACAGGTCCATTGCCTTTTGCTAATATTGCGACAATTTGCCGCAGGGTTTTCTGCCTGTTTGGCCGCTTGAAGTCGATTGCAACCCGTTCCCGCGAGAGAGTATGGCGGTGCGCAAGGCTAAACCCGCGCGCAAGGTTCTGACAATGATAAAAGTCATTTCTCCTGGAGGGTCCGGAACACGAGCCGCTCCCCCCCACCTCTCCCCCTACTTCGGCTTGATTTCCCACCCACATGTGGCCACAACAAGGATAAAATATCGACCTCCGGGAACGATTCGCTTTGCCGGTTTCGCGGATCATGCGCAGGCGCTTCCTGAATCGGTGAAAATTTACCTGCAACCGGATGCGATGGGTCGAAATCGGAGATGGGCCATGCAGAATGGGAGAAATACCGGGTGAAATTCAGTGTCGGGGAATTCCGCGCGTGGGAGCACAAGTGCGTCACGTTGCTGGGTATGTCCGGTGTGGGCAAGACCTACCTTTCCACCCTGCTGCGCCGGGAAAACTGGTTCCACTATTCGGGTGACTACCGGATCGGGACCCGCTATCTGTACGAGCCGATCCTGGACCTGATCAAGCAGCAGGCGATGCAGGTTCCCTTCCTGCGTGACCTGTTGCGGCGCGACTGGATCTCCATTCGCAACAATATCAAGGTGGACGACCTCGGTCCCGTGTTGAGCTTCGTCGGCAAGCTCGGTGACCCGGAAAGGGACGGCGTACCGCTGGCGGAGTTTCAGCGACGCCAGGCGATGTACCGCCAGGCCGAGATCGACGCCATGCACGACGTCCCGTCGTTTCTCCGCAAGGCGCGGGAGATCTACGGTTACGAGCACGTCGTCAACGACGTGGGGGGGAGCCTGTGCGAACTGGATGACCCCGGGGTCATCGACCTGCTGGCCCGTCACACCCTGATCCTCTATATCAAGGTGACGGACGCGGAACAGGAACAGCAACTGATTCACCGGGCGCAGAGTGACCCCAAGCCCCTCTACTACCGTCCCGATTTCCTAACCGAACAGCTCGGCATCTACCTGGAGGAGAACGGCCTCGAGTACGCCGCGCAGATCGACCCGGACGACTTCACCCGCTGGATCTTCCCCCGACTGTTCCATTCACGGGTGCCCCGTTACGAGGCCATCGCCGAACCGTACGGGTATACCGTGACCTCCCGGGAAGTCGCCGCCGTACGCGACGAAGCCGATTTTGTCGAACTGCTCGAGACCGCCATCGACCGTGTACCACCCGCTGCCGGGACCGGGGGCTGACATGCCGCTGGTTGCGTACACGGGCCTGCCCACCTTTGCGCGCTTGCGCCGGGAGGGCCAGACGGTGCTCGAGGCCGGACGGGCGCGACAGCAGGAGATCCGCGCGCTCCACGTCGGGCTGCTGAACATGATGCCGGATGCCGCCCTGGAGGCCACCGAGCGCCAGTTCTACCGGCTCGTCGGGGAGAGCAATCCGATCGCGCAGTTCTACATGCATCCCTTTACCCTGCCGGAACTGCCGCGCGGCCCGCGCGCCACGGAGCATATCGCGCGCCACTACGAGCCCTTCGAGAAGATCCGCGAGGACGGGCTGGACGCCCTGATCATCACCGGCGCCAACGTCACGCATCCGGATCTCTCGCAGGAAGCGTTTCGCGTACCGCTGATTGAGGTCGTCGACTGGGCCGCCGAGCACGTGACGTCCGTCCTGTGCTCCTGCCTCGCGACGCACGCGGTGATGCAGTTCCGCTACGGTCAGGCGCGCCGGGCCATGCCCGCCAAGCGTTGGGGGGTATTTCGGCACTGCGTGGTGGAACGCAGCCATCCGCTGGTCAATGACGTCAACACCTCCTTCGACGTGCCGCATTCGCGATTCAACGACATTAGCCGGGCCCAGTTCGACGCGGCCGGCGTTCACGTACTCGTCGAGAGCCATGTCGCCGGGGTCCACCTGGCGGTAAGCGAGGACGGGTTCCGCACGGTGTTCTTCCAGGGCCACCCGGAATACGACACCATCAGCCTGCTCAAGGAGTACAAGCGCGAGGCGATGCGTTATGCATCGGGTGATCGCCCCGACCGCCCCCCGTACGTCGACCACCACTTCAGCGACCTGAACAAGGCCATCCTGAGCGAGTATCTCGACCGTCTCCAGGCGGCGCGACGGGAGGGGTCAGAGCTGCCGCCGTTCCCCGAGCATCTGCTCGTCCCCAACCTGCACAACACCTGGCACGACACGGCAGAAGGCATCGTCGGCAACTGGATCGGACTCGTCTACCAGACGACGCATCGCGACAGAAAGGTGGCCCTGATGGATGATGTCGACCCCGCCGACCCGTTGGGCTGGTTGAAGTCCAGGTCCGAAAACGGGGCCGCCTGACCGGCCCCCGGCACCGTCCTCAATTCGTCGAGGACTCCCCGGCGCCCCATAGATGTTCCGTGAGACCGGATTCCCGGTGAACCCGGCGCGTCACCGAGGCATCGAGTATCCCGGACCGGCCCCGGATCTCCAGCGACACCTTAGCGCGCGTGATCGCCGTGTAGAGCAGTTCGCGGGTCAGCAGTCGATTATCGGAATCGGGAAGTATCAGCAGGACGCGGTCGAACTCGGAGCCCTGACTCTTGTGGACGGTCATCGCGTAGGCGGTCTCGTGTGGCGGCAGGCGGCCCGGTGAGACGGGGCGGAGATCGCCGTCGGCCGCCCGGAACCAGATCATCGGCTCGTCACTGCCCCCCGTCTCGGGCAGACAGATCCCGATGTCACCATTGTACAAACGAAGCACGTAGTCGTTGCGGGTGATCATGACCGGCCGTCCCGGATACCACTCCCCCTGCCCCTGAACCCGCCCCGACCGGCGCAGCGCGGTCTCCACGGCGTCATTGACGGCGACCACTCCCGCCGGTCCCGAACGCAGCGCGCAGAGGACGCGGAACCCGTCGAAACGCGCCAGGGCCCGCGCCGGATCCCGCTCCGCGATCAGATCCTGAAAGGCAGCGACGTACTGGGCCGCAGGGACGGGGTCACGGGCCGAAAAGTGGTCGATCCGTCTGACCTCGCCGTCGCGGCGAAGCACCTCGGCCACGGCGCCAGGGAGGCCTGCATTGACCGCCGCCGAGAGCGACCCGATCTCTCCACCCGAGGCGAACCGGTAGCTGCGACGCAGCAGCACGACGCTGTCCGCGATCCCGGGGGCCGCGTCGTCGCCCGCCCCCACCTCCTCGCCGGTCAGGCGAGCGATGGCCTCGACCTGTCGCCCTGACCATGGCGCCTCCCCGGCACGCGCGCAGATGTCGCCCAGCACGCTGCCGGCCTCGACGGATGCGAGCTGGTCGCGGTCGCCGAGCAGGATGAGTCGGGCACCTTCGGGCAGGGCCTCGACCAGGCGCGTCATCAGCGAAAGGTCGACCATGGATGCCTCGTCCACCACCAGCGCATCGATCGCCAGGGGGTTCCCGGCGTTGTGCCGAAACCCCGGGCGCCCGGCCATCACGCCGAGCAGACGATGGATCGTGGCCGCCGCGTCCGGGATTGCGGCGCGCGTGGCAAGGTCGGTATCGAGCCCCTCTCTTGCCACCCGGATCGACTCGGTGAGACGGGCCGCGGCCTTTCCGGTGGGCGCCGCCAGCGCAATCCTGGGTGTCTCCTCACCGGACTGCTCCAGCAGCAGCGCGAGTAAACGTGCGACCGTGGTGGTCTTTCCCGTACCGGGTCCGCCCGAGATGACACAGAGCCGGTTGCGCAGGGCGACGACCGCCGCGACCTTCTGCCAGTCCGTGTCCCCGCCGGGACCTGCGGGAAAGAGACGGGACAGGCCCTCGCGGGCCCTGGCTTCGTCCCCCGGCTCGTCTATCGCGCGGGCCCTGGCGATCAGATCGGCCGCGAGCACCTGTTCGTCTTTCCAGTACCGGTGCAGATACAGCCTGCCACGATCATCGAGCACCAGCGGCCGCCAGTCGCCGGGCCTGCCGACCACCGGCGACTCACCAAGCGCCGTGAGCCATGACGCGAGGCCCGGCGCGGTCACCGGGTGCTCGCCCCCCGACGTGAACACGGGACCGCCCGCGTGGCGACGAAGGTCCAGGCAGACGTGCCCCGCATCCATGGCATGGCTCGCCAGGCAGGCGGCCAGCGTCACCTCCGGGACACTGCCCCCGAGTCGGTCGATCAAGCGTGAAAAGCAGGCGTCGATGTCGGTCACCACGCCGTCTTCGCGCCAAGCCTCGATCCGGCTCAGCATGACGGATCATTCCGTTCTGCACCCAGGTACCGGTCCAGAGATGCCACCAAGCCAGGGTTCGGCCGGTCCCTGAAGACACCGCTGTCGGGATCGGTGTCCGGGTCGATCCCGCGCAGGAACAGGTAGGCCACGCCACCGAAGTGTGTCTCGTAATCGTATTCCGGGATCCGGGTGCGCAACAGGCGATGGAGGGCCACGGTGTAGATGAGGTACTGCAGGTCGTAATCGTGACCGGTGATCGCGATCTCGAGCCGCTTCCGCCGATAGTCGTCGAGATCGGACCCGAGCCAGTTGGACTTGTAATCGACCACGTAATAGCGCCCGCCGCTCTCGAACACGAGGTCGATGAAACCCTTCATGAAGCCGCCCGTCGCGGTAGCCGTAATCGAACGGCCTCCCGTGGGTCCGCCACGGGCCATGCGCCGCAGTTCCGCCACCTCTACCGGGGAGATCGGATAGTGAAATTCCAGCTCGTCCAGGCGTCGATCCGGGGAGATACCCGCGAGCCTGAACTGCCCCCCGGCGTCCAGCGGGGCGCGCAGGACACGGCGAATCATTCCTTCGACGACGGGGACCCATGAGGGATCGAAGCCGTAGGCGATCAGGGTCCGTTCCACCAGCGCGGTTGCCGCCGCGGGGTCGGTGTCGGAGAAGTCCAGTCGCTCGAAGATCTTGTGCAGACACACGCCGGCACGCGCGCCGCGCGGAAAGTCGAAGATCGTCCGCGACTCGTGCTCGATGATCGTGTCCCGTGGATAGACGATCCCCGCATCGTGGTCCGGCGCCTCGGCGTCCCCTCCGACGGTGAGCGCCGAAAAACTGGTCACGACCGCGCCGGGGCGCAGTGTCCGGTTGAATCGTCGCGCCTTCAGCTCGGGACGGGACTCCGCCGCGGTGCCGTCGTTCTCCCGGATCGGCAGTGATTCGATCCGCTCGACGCTGAACGCGCCGGGCGCCTCCTCCACCAGGCAACCGAGACGCGCGAAAAGGGCGTGTTCGTCCAGCCCTGCGAAACCGGACTGCATCGCCTTCGCCACGCTGTCGCCTTTGCCGACCTCGACCGGGTGCAGCAACCAGGCGAGCGGGGACTGCTCCGCGCCGCTGACCTGGCCCCAGACCACATGGCAGCGGTGCTCCGCCCGGGTCAGCGCGACGTAGAGCAGGCGCAGGTTCTCCGCCAGCTCCTCGCGCTCCACCGCAATATTCGCGGCCGTAGACCCCCCTCGCAGGTCCAGGACCGGCACGTTGTCCCGTTCCGGGTCGTGGCAGGCCGTGTTGCCGGTCACGTTGCGAAGTCCCCCGTCCCATACGAAGGGGCAGAACACGACCGGGTATTGCAGACCCTTGCTCTTGTGCACGGTGACCAGCTTCACCAGGTTCCCGTCGTTCTCGAGGCGAATCTGCGCCTCCTCGCCCGACACCGCCCCCGCGCGCCGCCGCTCCGCGAACCAGCGCAACAGGTCTTCGATGCCGCGCCTGCGGCGCGCCTCGCCATGAAGCAGTTCGACCAGGTGCCGAAGATTGGTCAGGGCCCGCGCCCCGCCCGGCCGGGCGAGCAGGCGCCCGGCCACGCCCTCGACGCGCATGAGGTGATACATCATGCGGACGAACCCGGACCGGCGCCATCGCTGACGCCAGTCGTGGAAGGCCGACAACCGCGTCTCCCACCCGCGGGCATCCCGGCGCAGGTCGAACAGCGTGTCACCGCCGACGCCGAGGAGTGTCGTGGTCAACGCCGCGGCAACCCGGTCCTCACGCGAGGGTTCGGCGATGGCGGCGAGCAGTCGTTCCAGCTCCATCGCCTCGCGGGACTCGTAGACCGAATCCTGGGACTGCTCGACGCTGGGAATACCCCAGGCCGCCAGCGCGTCACCCACCTGAGACGCCTCGCGATGGCTTCGAACCAGCACGGCGATGTCCCCGCCGTTGAGCGCACGCTCCCCGATACGGGCCTCGCCACGCGCGCCGGCATCGACCAGGCGCGCGATCCCGGCCACCGTCGCCTGAGTCGCCTTCTCGCGCGCCTGTTCCTTGCTCCATGGCTTTCCATCGTCCCGGTCGCCCACGAACCAGAACCGGAATGGCGCGCCATCACTGTCCGGATCGACGAGTTCGTCCCGCGCTTTCGGGGCCGGGACCGCCTCCGGATAGCCGATCTGCGGCAGCACGAAGGGATCCCGCACCGCCCCGAACAGGGCGTTCGCCGCATCGATCAGTCCGGGGGTGGAGCGCCAGTTCTCCCGCAACGTGTACACGCGGCCCGCATCGTCCCGCCCTCGCAGATAGGTGAAGACATCCGCCCCCCGGAAACTGTAGATCGCCTGCTTGGGGTCGCCCACGAAGAAGACCGGCAACCCGGTTCCCTGCCAGATCCTGTGAAATATCGCGTACTGTATCGGGTCGGTGTCCTGAAACTCGTCGATCAATGCCGCGCCGTAGCGCCGGCGCAGCGTCGAGGCAAGCGCCTCCCCTGAGGGGCCGTCAAGCGCGTTCTGAAGATCGAGGAGCAGGTCGTTGAACGACTGCAGGCGGAGCCTGCGCTTGCGTTGCGCCAGCGTCTCGTTCACGTCAGCGATCAACGCGGCGCGCAACCGGGCCAGGCGGACCTCGTATGCCGCTTCGAGCCCGGATGCGGCGGCCTCCAGCATCTCGCACGCATCGAAAAAGGGATGCGCCGGAGGTTCGGCCCCTTTGTTCAGGGAAGATGCGATCTCTCGCGTCGTGAACTTGACGAACTTTTCCGGCAATTTCACGCCCGGGGACGCCGCACCGAGATACCCGGTCAGTTGCGCGATCCATCCTGGAATGCTGGCCTTTCGATACTTGTTCCCGTTCAGGGCCCCTGAATTGAGAAGCAGGTCGGTTACCTCCCCGCCGCCTGTTTCCCACAGCGTTCGCACCGCATCCAGGGCCTCGCGAAACGCCCGTTCGCGCGCATGCTCGTCCGGCACGGGCCCCGGTACGCGCACCTCGAGATAGGGTTTCGCGAGGTGTGGCTGCACCCAGCGCAGGAGTTCCCCGGGGCCGAAATCCCGCGCGTAGGCGACGAAGGCCCCGGGGGCCGCGTAGAACTCCCGCCGATAGAAATCGCGCACCACCTCGAGGAGGAGGTCGGATTCATCCGGCAGCATCTCCGTATCGAAGGCGCTCCCGCTCTCGAAGGCGTGGTCCGCCAGCGCACGCTGGCAAAAACCGTGGATCGTGAACACCGGGGCCAGATCGAATCCCAGGACCGCGTTCTCGACGCGCCGCAGGCACGCCTCCCGGTCAAGGTCCTGCGCCAGCAGTTCCCGGCTGAAAGCGTCTCCGTCGTGCTCACCCGAGCGCAGCACCTTGAGCGCGCCTGCCAGGGCGCGCCTGATCCGGTCGCGCAACTCCGCCGTGGCCGCCTTCGTGTACGTGACCACCAGGATGCGGTCCACCGTCTGGACGCCCTCGGCGATCATTCTCACGAAGAGCCCCGTGATGGTGTAGGTCTTGCCCGTACCGGCGCTGGCCTCCACGAGGCTGGTCTCCGTCAGGTCGGCGTCGAAGACCCGCAGGGGCTGTCCGGCATCCGGCGTGGTCACCGCACGACCTCGGCGTGAGCGAGGATCGGTCCGAACACGGCCTGCGACAACCCGGCAAAGCGATCGTCCAGCGGGTCCGTCCCGCCAAAGACGAGTTGGTAAAAGGGATTGGCCGATTCCGGCCAGCCCCGCCTGGGATCCGCGTTCCATATTTTCCTCGCGGCGAGCAGTGGGTCACTTCTCGCCCGGGCTGCCGCTTGCGCATACGCGAGGGAACTCTTCGGAAAGAAGGGCAACGGCATCGACATTCCCTCCTCGAAAATCTCCAGCAACGAGGCGAGGCGCAGGTCGGCGCCCTCGACGGGCCGCAGGAGGAGCGTGCCGTCCTCCGCCACGAAACGGCTTTCCCGCCCGGCGGGGACGGACCCCGCCGCACGGAGCACAAGGTGCCGGAACCAGAGCTGGAGATAGTGGCGAGCCGAGAGCTTGACCGGCTGCCAGACCGTGAGTCCCTGCTGCCCGGCACCGAAGATACGCCCCGTGAGGGCGA
Organism: Pseudomonadota bacterium; assembly: GCA_034722015.1. GTDB lineage: Bacteria > Pseudomonadota > Gammaproteobacteria > JAJDOJ01 > JAJDOJ01 > JAJDOJ01. The sequence continues at coordinate 4,767 of JAYENI010000194.1, read as the reverse complement.
CCCCGGCCACCGTCAGACCAACATCGATATGACCCTCCAGGTCGTCACGCCACGGTGCCAGCCTCGGCAGGATCGCGTTGACCCCGGCGACCTCCGCATCGAAGTCGTGGCGGCCGACGTTTCCGTGCGGCAGCAGCCCGCGGGCGCGGCAAAGGCCATACGATTCCTCCGGCGGCACGCCATCCCACGCATGGCCGACGAGTTCCCGGCGAACCGCCTCCATGCCGAACCAGTCGAGCTTGAACGGCTCCGCGCTTTCCACCGGTTCCGCCCCTTCCTCCAGTCGGATGCCGAGGCGACGACGGAGCAGGTAACGCACCGGGTTGAGAAAGAACGATTCGAGTTCCGCCAATGGCAACTGGCGCCAGTCCTCGCCCTCGTCCGGCGTCGGCAACGGGTTCCCGATGAAAGGTGCGGGCGCGGCGGGAGCCAGTGACGCCCGCGTGGCCTCGAGCAGCGTGTTGTCATAGCTGAAGTAGCCGGCCTCGCCGGAAAAGACCTTCAGGCTGAAGGGCTGGAGCGGGTGAACCGTGGTGATCGCTTCCACCGGGTCTCTGCCGTCGGGCATCTCCCATCCCCGATCCACGGCATCGAGCAACTCGCTGACGACCGTAGAAGGCGGCAGCACCGCATTGTCGTGCATGTCGCGGCCGCTATAACTGATATACAGCCGCTCGCGGGCAGACAGCAGGGTTTCCAGGAACAGATAGCGATCGTCGTCGCGCCGGGACCGGTCGCCCCGTCGGTGATCGTCCTTCATCAGGTCGAAATCGAAGACCTGGCCGATATGGGGAAACACCCCGTCGTTCATCCCCAGCAGGCAGATCACCTTCCTGGGAATACCGCGAATGGCCGACAACCCGCCGAACGGGACGCCGCCCGAGAAGGCGCGCGCGATGCCCGCCGGACTTCCCAGATGCCGTCCCAGCGCAGATCGCACGACCGCCAGGGGGACAGGACCGTCGAACGCGGCGGCGAGTGCCTGTGTCTCCAGGGCCTCGAGGGCCTCCCGGACGCCCTGAAGACTGGACTCGTCCTCGTCGTCAGGGAGAAAGAAGTCGGCCAGAACGCTCCGTATCCTGCTCACCCACGACACAATCGTCCTGTCCCCGCTCAGGCGATCACGAAGCTCGAACAGGTTCCCGGCGAATCGACACAAGCTGCCGGCGATCTGCGCATCGCTGCCTTCGACACCGCCGCAGGGCAGGATGCCGGAAAACAGTCCCTCCCCTTCCCCGCCCATCGCGTATCCGAGCACCAGACGGTCCAGGCCTGCACGCCAGGTGTTCCCGGGAAGCTCCGGCAGTCCCTCGGCCGCGCGTGAGCGCGCATCCACGCCCCAGCGAATGCCCGCCTCGCGGACCAGTTCGTGTACGCGCTCGAGGTCCGCCTCCTCAAGACCGAAACGGCGCCGGATCGCCGGTTCGTCGAGCAGACCCAGCACGATGTCCGCTTCGAATCGGCTGGAGGAAACGTCCAGGAGGGTGTCCAGGGCGGATATCAACGGATGCTCACCCAGGGTCTCCGCTGAACCCAGCCCGAAGGGGATCCGGCGTTCCGGCCCCGCGCCGCCGAACACGGTCTCGATCAGGGGCGCGAAGGCCGTGAAGTCCGGCGTCAGAACCGCGACGTCCTCGGGAGACAACCCCTCGTTCTGCTCGAACATCGCCAGCAATTCGTCGTGCAGCACCTCCACTTCGCGCATCGCGCCGTGACAGACGTGAATGCTCAGGGAACGGTCACCCTCCCCGATGGACAGCGATGGGACGTCGTCGCCGTCGCGCTCCCGCAGGTTCAGAATGTCACTCTGGATCGCGCCCAGCAGACTTCCGGTACCCGGGTCCCCGTAGCTCGCGTCTTCCTGCGCGTGCAGGTCCTGAAGCATGTCGATGAACTCCGCACCCTGCCCTCCCAGGGACGCGAGCAGGGCATTACCGGTCTCGAAACAGGAGGTCTCCACGTCACCCGCTCCGGCCCGTCCGGCCAACGCGCGCCGCGAGACGATGTCGGACCAGTACTCACGGCAGGGATTGACGACGTAGAGTTCGACCTCGCAGTTCTCACCCTGATGATCGAGAACGTCCAGATACCCCGGAGACAGGGTCGGCAGTCCGAACAGGGACACTCGCCGGGGCACTCGCAGATCTTCCGCGGGCGCATCGACGAACCGCTCCCAGGCCTCGACCCAGTGGGGTCCGTTCACCGACGACGCCAGCGTTCGCCACAACGTCCCCTGCCATGCGGCATGCGCAACGTCGAGTCCCTCCGGGTCTTGCCCCGCCTCCCAGGCCCGGATCCAGTCAGGCCGGTACACCAGATACTGGTCGAAGGTCTCGGCCAGACGAACCGCCAGCTCATAGCGCCGGGCCTCGTCCCCGCCCATCAGCCAGTTGCGAACGGGGGCGAATTCCGCACGGTGTTGCAACTCGTCCAGCGTCGACATCAGGCGCCAGGTCATCACCGCCGGCTCGTACCCGTTCTCCGGCGGCATTTCCGGCAGACTGGAGCGGAACATGTCCCAGATGAAGCCCGCGGCGAGCGGAAACCGGACGTTGGCGCAGATTCCCGTGTTCTGCGCCATCCATAGCGTCAGCCAACGCCCCATTGCGGGCCCCTGGACGACCACGATCTCCGGCTCGAGTACGTCGACGGGTTCCGACGCGATCCTTTGTACGAGCATACCGGCAAGCGATTCGAGGCGATTGGCGTAATGGACGTGGATCACCACCCGGATTCCGACGGGATGACACGGTACGCGCGCCTGGTGGTCAGTGGGCGCAGGGGTACGGATCCGGTTCGCAGCCCCGTTTCGCTCATCGTATCGGGCTGTATTCGAACATTTCCCTACCCCCGTCATCCAAGAGGATCGTCAATCCCCGGTCAGGATAGTTCAGCTGAATCCGCCCCTCCCCCGGGCCCGTCGTCGAGGCAGGCTCACCGAACCGGGCGCGCATGAATTCCTCGTCCAGACCGCCGTACTGCGGGATGTAGGTGATACCTGCGACAGGGCGTGTCGCCAGGGCTTCCCAGGAGGTTGCCGGGAGCGTCATCCGGGTCGAACCGGTGGGCTGGGGCTCGCGATCCCGAGCGTTGCGAGCCAGGTCTTCCATCAACGACAGGTCCGCATCCAGGTTGACGATCACGCGCGCATCCATGCGGCCGAGTGTGATACGTCCAAAATAGGCCTCCAGGGTCTGCGGTCCCGTGTGGTTGGCGAAGACCGCAACCGATTTGGGCGGCCCGAACTTCGCCACCGCGTCCCGAAACACCGCCTCGCCCAAATGAAGCCCGAAGACACTCGTCGAGCCGTCGTCATGCCGTGTTATCTGCCACGGCAGGTCGGAGAGCCGTTCGGTCCGAACCGTTGTACTCGTCAGGTACCACCATGACGAAAACACGATTGCGAGCAAAATGGGCACGGTCACAAGGGATGTCGTGGAGATTTTCACTGGGTTACAGGGCCGAAATGTGCGTTTGGGATCAATTTGGGGCGGTTCATCGGGAAAACGTCCCGTGGAAACCGGTTGCGAACTGATTCGCAGACCTCGTCGGGACAATCGGGTAAGTTTATCCCATCGATTTACTTCCAGATGACTTGAGTTATGAGCAATGTCCAGGAACGACGCAGCCACGAACGCAAGAACCTGCCGGTCAACACCGTACTGGTGTATTACCGGGGCATGCGGGTGCATCGATGCGACGCGAGTGACGTCAGCCTGCGAGGTGTTTTTCTACGCTCGCCGGCGTTTCCGCTAAACATCGGCACGAAACTGATGCTGGTTTTTCTGTTCCAGCAGGGAAACATAGTCCAGACTTACCGCAAGAACGCCATTATCGTTCGGATGTCCAGGGAGGGCGCGGGCGTAAGCTTTCTCTCCAGCGGCAACCGCGCCAATCGCAAAAAGAACTCCATGCGAGAGAAATAACCGCAAAAAAGGAAACGGCATCGATGTCAGAAACCAACGGTTACTCGGTGTGGTTGACACCGACGGGCGGCGAAGCAGTCCCCCTGAAACGACTGATCGCCAATCTCAGCATGACCCTGCACTCGCCATTGTTCGTGCCGCATGTGACATTGCTCGGGGGCGTGTGCCGTCCCGAGGGCAGGATCCTCGAACATTGCCGCCGACTCGCGGCCGAGATGCCGCCATTCCGTGTGCGTTTCACGGGTGTGGGCTGGAACGACAGCTTCTTTCGCTGCCTGTATCTCGACGTTGACACCTCACCCAGCCTGTTGCGGGCGCACAGGACAGCAGTCGAACAATGCGGAGTCGTCAACGATCACTCGTTCATGCCCCACCTGAGCATTGCCTACGGGCAACTCGAGGAGGCAAAGAAACAGCTCGTTGCGCGGGACATGGCCTGCCCCTACCCGCCGGGTTTCAAGGTCACGCATATCGACCTTGTTCGAACACACGGACACCCGGAAGACTGGCGCCTGGTGGAGCGATTCCCCTTTGCCACCGAAGCGATGCCCGTGAGCGCCGCCCGGTAACGGCCGGCAGGCCGTTGAAAAACACCCAGGCGGCAGCATACGGCGTTGAAATCAGGCGCCGAATGCTCATTACCAGGCACTCACCCGAGACTTTTTCAACAGGCTGCCAATCGGTATTAGGCGATTGCCGGAAAACGACATACCGGATCGCGTTGGGTGAACTGCGATGAGCAGTGAACGGCTTGGGCAGGAAGCCCAAGACCGGTGCCCAAGCAGAGCAGGGACAGCGCAGCGCCGGGATCGTTCGTCATCAAGGCGCGACAACAGGCACA
>JAYENI010000193.1:0-7489 GCA_034722015.1 Pseudomonadota bacterium | reverse complement strand
CGGTGTCTAGCACTTTTTGAGCAGGGAGTACTCGTGTCTTGGTCGTGGAGTGAGAATATCAAAACATGCCGCTATCTTTCATGATTAAATGCCGATCGGTCGCTAACTGGAGTGCGGAATGTAAGCTCGATGCTGATGGCCAGTGGCGTGGGCTTGTCCTGACCCCGCCGGGCGGCTCCATGCTTTTCTTCGATCCGGACGGGCGGTTCGAGGGAATGGTTTTGCCGTAACCCCCCACGATGGTCGCCACGAGGCAACAGAGGCGCGTTGACGGCATCGGTCACAGATTGTCGGAGCGCGGACCCTGTCACAGGAGAGGGTGAGGAAATGAAATGGATGATGCTCGCAACCCTGCTGCTGTTAAGCGGGTGTTCTGCTCAGCCGGTGGCTAGACTCGCGGACTTCACGGTTCGCTCACAAATGGCCGTGGCCGCGTTTGCCGTTGATCACGGACTAGCCCCTTTAGCCGTGGCCTCTGCGGAGTCTGGGGCGGGTGGTTATGGGTACACACAAGCGTGGCCGAATGGGTTCGGGTTCGATCTGTATGGATCTGATGGAGGGCTACAAGGTAGCGGGACGTTCTGGCCGAACGGTCGCGGGTTCGATCTGTATGGACCCGATGGAGAGCGACAAGGTAGCGGGACGTTCTGGCCGAATGGGCTCGGGTTCGATTTGTATGGACCTGACGGAGAGCGACAAGGTAGCGGGACGTTTTGGCCGAACGGTCGCGGGTTCGATCTGTCTATGCACCGGGCGGGGAGATGATCGGGGAATTCCTTCCACCATTGAACTGAAACTCTGAAACAGGAGAAACGCAATCATGAAACGGCTGATACTCGCAGCCCTGCTGCTCACTGTTGCCACACCCCAACGATGGCCGCTGCCAAGTTCCGGCCCCGGAAACCCCCGCAGACCGGATCTCCGTGAGCCTCAGCCCTGATCCCGATCACTCCCCGAATAACTGCGCGACCCGATCCCCCTTTTTCGCTCGACGGCCCGAGACAAGTTGCTCGATGTGCTGTTGCCATGTCTCCCATACCACGCGCATTTTCGGCAGCGGGCTTTTGCGCATGTAGACTCTCCCCGTACCCGGTATCGCATGGCCTAAACACAAATCGGATATCAGCGGATCCAGCCCGAGTTCATTCACGCTCAAACTGAGAAACGTCGCGCGCAGATCGTGAAGATGACCCTCGATTTCGAGCCGGTCGAGAACTTCCGAAAAATATCGACTGACTGAAATCGGATTGACCGGGCGACCCGTGCGGTACGGACTCGGAAAGACATACTCGGATCCTTCCCCCGCGCGTTCGACCGCTTCGCGCAGAATGCCAGCGGCGAATTGACCGAGAAAAATCGTGTGTTCCTTTTTGGTTTTCGTCCGATTTCGCGGGATTTCGATAATAGCGGTCCCGTCTTCATCGGAGAACGTCACTTCCGAAGTCCGCAAATCGGAGATTTCGGTTCTTCGAGCGGCGGTCAGAATCAGGATTTTGATGACTGGCGTCAACACGGATTCCGGGTTGAGCGCGCGCCATATCCGGGCGATTTCCGGCCCGCTGAAATAGTCCGGGCGCGGCTCTATCCGCTTGCGCTGTGCCGCCAGTGTCGGATTGTCGAGCATCCTGCGCTTCCGGATCCCAAAGCGGCAGATCGAGGAAAGGCGGGAGAGGACGAGATTCGCGGTGGTGTTTTTCCCTTGGTCGAGTAATGCGGTTTGCAATTGTTCGACGTGCTCGATTTTCAGCCGGTCCGAGCGGACGTTTCCGATAACCCGCTTGATGTGCCCAACGTGCGAGACGTAGTTTCTATATGACGAATTCGTGATTTCCGGTTCAATCGAATCGAGCCATTGATCGGCCAGTTTGCCGAGCGGAATTCCGGTCGGCTTGTCGGCCTGTTCCGCTTTCTGATCCGAGACAGTCCGATAAACGTCTTCCCCGGCTTTGACCCGCTCAGCGAGTCCCGCGTGTTTCACAGCGGCTTGCCGGACACTCATGGATTGCAACGGCCCGAGGTAGATTTTCCGAGCCTTCCCGCCGAACGAATACCTGTAGTACCACGAGCGCGCGGTGCGGGTTATCCTTAAAACTAATCCGGTATATCCGAAATGTGGTTTGACCCTGTACCAGCGGTCAACCGTGCCGACTGGCGGAGGCGGGAGTTCCTTCGCCTGTTTTGTCGAGGTGATGGGTTTACGTTTCGCCATGTCATTGATAAATCTACTTTGGTGCGTTTTTCGAGTACGAATCGAATACAACCCGGCCCGGAAGCCGGTCTATACAGGGTAGGGACTAGACAAATCAATGGCTTATCCGATACACAATATTGTACCAAAGTTGACACAAAGGGGATACCAAAGTAGATAGCCGCTCTATGGCGGGCTTGTCATCAATCGGGGTTATAGGCGATGCATTGGTTTACTTTTGGAAAGCGCCCGGAAACACCTGTCACCGGCCTGATCCTGCCGGGGGGCGGGGCACGCAACGCCTACCAGGCGGGCGTGATCAAGGCCGTTGCCGAACTGATTCCGGAGGAGGAGGGCAATCCCTTTCCGGTCATCTGCGGCACGTCCTCCGGCGCCATCAACGCCGCCCTGCTGGCCAGCAACGCGCTGAACTTTCAGGAAGGCGTTCGCCGCATGACGGGGGTATGGGAGAACTTCCACGTCGGCAAGGTGTTTCGTGACGATGCCGCCACTGCCATCGGCAACACCTCACGCTGGCTCCTGGCCTTCCTCACCGGGCGCATGAGCGGCGAGCGCGCGCTCTCGGTGCTGGACAACACCCCGCTGAGACACATGCTGGAGAGCCATATCCGCCTCGCGCGCATCCAGCAATCCATCGACTGCGGCGCGCTGCGCGCCCTGTCAATCACGGCATCCGGCTACGGCAGCGGATCGTCCATCACCTACTACCAGGGCGTCGAAGACCTCCCGCCGTGGGAGCGCAGCCGCCGGTTCGGCATCAGACAGGAGATCACCATCGACCATCTCATGGCCTCGACCGCGATTCCGATGGTCTTTCCCGCCGTCAAACTGAATGGCGAATACCACGGCGACGGGTCCATGCGGGAGAGCGCGCCGCTCAGCCCGGCGCTTCACCTCGGCGCCAATCGACTGCTGATCATCGGCGCGCGTAATACGATTTCCGGGTCGGTGCCCGATGACGATACGGAACTGCCGTATCCGTCACCCGGACAGATCACGGGTTACGTGTTCGATACCCTGTTCATGGACAGTCTCGAGGCGGACATCGAGCGCCTGAACCGCATCAACCATACGATCGGCGAGACGCGGGATCGGCGCGTCGAGTATCAGGGCAAGGCCCTGCGTCCGATCGAGTTCCTCGTCGTCTCGCCCAGCCGCGACATCCGTGAACTGGTCGACCTTCACTCCCGGACCCTGCCACGCACGGTACGAACACTTTTGAAGGCCGTCGGCGCGGCCACGCGCGGGTCGAGGCCGCTACTCAGCTACCTCCTGTTCGAAGCATCCTACTGCCGCGATCTGCTGGAAATGGGGTATCAGGACGCCATGAACGTCAGCGGCGAAATCCGGCAATTGCTCGGGCTCGAAGAGGAGCCCACCGAACCGGGTCGGGTCGAAATCGCCGAGGGCGGCGGAACATGATCCGGTCGAGTCGTTAAAACCGGTTTAGGATATACGGGGGACGAGACAGGTGCCGACTCTCGACGACGACAGGGGACCCGGACAGATTGCCGGGTTCCGTGGCCTGACGAAACGACCCGCGGGCACCGACCGACCGCACAGATCCCGAAACTTGCCGAATGAACAAACCACAGGTCACGCCCGAAGAGATCGCCGCGTTCCGTCGCGGATTTCGCACCGTTCTGCTCGCCACAAGCGATATGGACGGTGAACCCCTGTGCAGTTACGCGCCGTTCGTGGACGATGACGAAGGCCACATCTACGTCTTCGTCAGCCGCCTTGCGCGCCACACGGCCAACCTGCTCGATCGCGGTCGCGCGCACCTGATGTTCATCGAGGACGAGAAGGAAAGCGCCAACCCGTTCGCCAGAAGGCGCCTGACGCTGCGCTGTGACACGCGTGTTGTACCGCGGGACACAGAATCAGGCAGTTCCGTGCTGACCCGCTTCGGGGACCGATTCGGGCGATTTTTCAGCACGCTCCGGGCACTGCCTGACTTCGTACTCGTCCAGTTGACACCCCGCTCCGGTGACTACGTCAAGGGTTTCGGGCAGGCCTTCGCGCTGGGCGGCAACGAGCTGGGGGAGATCCTGCACCGCGGGCCGTCACCCCGCCAGGCGGTCGAGACCTCGCCCGGGGATATCATCGGGTTCTGGTTCTCGGGAACTGCGCGAAAACACTGGTTCAATACCACCGGGGCGTTCGACCAGGAGATCCGCGAGCGCTTCCTCAAGACCTGGCATGCCGCGGAGCGGGGCGAGCTGTCGCAGTGGGAATCGAGTGCCGAAGGGGCATTGGCGCTGGCAATCGTTCTCGACCAGTTCCCGCTCAACATGTTTCGCGACCGGCCGGAGGCGTTTTCCACCGAGGCCGCCGCTCGCGAGGTCTCCACCCGCGCCATCGACAACGGGCTGGATCGCGAACTGGACGAGGAACAAAAGGGATTTCTCTACATCCCCTTCATGCACAGCGAGGACCTTTCCGACCAGGACCGCTGCATCGCGCTCTATCGCCGGGAGGGGATGACGAAAAGCCTGGAATGGGCACGACACCACCACGAAATCGTCCGGCGCTTCGGCCGGTTCCCCCATCGAAATGCCATTCTTGGCAGAAAAAGTACTGACGAAGAGGCGACGTACCTGAATGCCTCGGGGGCATTCAGGGGATAGGTTCCCGCGATACACCACGGAGAGGTGAATGAAACCACTGCTGATCATCAAGGCCGGTGAGAAACTGCCGACTCTGGCGGGCTACCCCGGGGACTTCGAGGACTGGATGGGCGAAGACCCGGATGCGGACGCCGATCGGTCCCTGGTCGTCGACGTCAGACAGGGCGCCCTCCTGCCGTCACCGGGCTCGATAGCCGGCGCCATCGTGACGGGCTCCAACACCATGGTCACCGACGGACTCGACTGGGCCCGGTCGACGGCACGGTGGCTGCGGGAGGCATCCGACACGGGGCTACCGATCCTGGGGGTCTGTTTCGGGCATCAGCTGCTTGCCCAGGTGCTGGGCGGCAAGGTCGGGAACAATCCCAATGGCGTGGAGGTCGGAACGGTACGTGCCCGGCTGACGCCGGATGCGTCGCGTGACACGATTCTCGCGGACATGCCATCGGAGGCATCCGTGAACGCGAGTCATCGTCAGGCGGTGCTCGAACTCCCTCCGGGGGCCATCCGCCTGGCCGCGACCGACAAGGACGCGAACCATGCCTTTCGCGTCGGCGATTCGGTCTGGGGCGTGCAGTTCCACCCCGAATTCGATCGGGAGATCGTCAACGCCTATGTAGCTCACTACGCGAACGACCTGGCAACTCAATTGGAAAACACCACCGAAATCGCAAGGTATTCTCAAGACACGCCATGCGCAAAGTCCATACTGCAACATTTCCATGCGTTTTGTCGGACCGACACCAACTGAGTGTGCATTTGGCCCGGCACGATCGATGAGGGATGCAGACCGGGAAAGCGGGTGGAACGCTTCGAGGTCAACAGGATGTGTCGCCAAAACCGGCGCGTTCACAAGCGATCAACGCCGATTCGCGACATGGCCCCAGGGTTGCGACATTTCCTGCAATTCGGCTTCCCCATCAACAAGGTATAGGCACACACATTGCGTGAAAATAGAGTGAATAGATTGAACTAGACTTCATTATGTCGGCAAGCTGCCTTAAGGCAGAGAGGATATCGCCCGTGAGGAATATTCCGGACTTCGCACGAACGGCTTTCGGCCACATCGACCACCGGGACGCGCGCTTTCTGATCGAGAAATTTCCAGGCCCCGGCCGCAGCTACGAGGAAATCGCCGACCTGATCGACTCCCTCCCCCTCACACTCGAATCATCGCTGAACAGCGACTGGCTGTACGAATCCATTTTCGACCAGAAACAGACACTGCTGGATATCTCCCCCTTCCTGCTCTTCAGCGTACTGCTGAGGCGCTGCTGGGACGGGTCACCGGGCGCGGAAGACCGCAAGGTCCTCAACTACCTGGCCAATCTGCTCAGCCTGTTCGTACACGGCGACAGAATGCACCGGGTCCAGTCAGCGGACCACGAAGAACAGACTTATTTGACCGCCCTGATTGAGGAGGCCCTGCAGGCGGACTCGCGTCGCCAGTTCCTGATCCACTCGCACATCGGGAACTATTCGCTGTTCCTGACCGGCATCTTTCCGCACTGGGTCGACCACCGTCACCGATACAGGAAGCGCCCGGCCAGCGTGCGCACCTACGTCGATTTCGGAAGCGGGTATTTTCAGCAGGCGTCGACGCACGGGCTGGCCAGGGAATATGGTCTGCAAGGCGTATTTCTGCGCCTGGCCATGATGTTCGACGAGTACCGTGCCCTGCTAAACCGGATGGCCGCCAACTACCTGCAACCGCAGTGGAATTGAGACCGCGGCATTTTCCGGCGTACGGCCGCCGGCCGTTGCCGGCATAGCAGGAGACCTCCGGTTCCCTGCGCGGCGATGCGGTGACGCGACCACGGGCACTGCTGCTTTCCGCCTACGATGCCCGCAGCCACCGTCGCTGGCGCATGGGACTCGTCGATGCGTTTCCGCGCCTCCGGTGGCAGGTCCTCACCCTGCCGGCGCGGCATTTCAACTGGCGCATCCGCGGCAACCCCCTGAGCTGGGCAATGGGCGAACCGGACAAGCTCGGGGATGGATACGACCTCGTGATCGCCACGTCGATGACCGACCTGGCGACACTCCGGGGTCTCTCGCCCGGGCTGAGCCGCGCCCGCACGATCATCTACTTCCACGAAAACCAGTTTGCATACCCCACGGGCGGCGGGATTCCCCGCCGCCTCGAGCCCTGCATGGTCACGATCTACGGGGCACTGGCGGCCGATACCGTCATCTTCAACTCGCAATACAACCGGCGAACGTTCCTCGACGGGGCGTCCGCCCTGCTGTCGCGGATGCCGGACGGGGTCCCGGCCGACGTGATCGAGGCGATCCGAAAACGTTCCCGGGTGATCCCCGTGCCCCTGGCCCCGAAGTGTTTCGCCCAGCGTGAACACACGCCGTGTGGTCCTTTCACGATCCTCTGGAACCACCGATGGGAATATGACAAGGGTCCCGAACGCTTCCTGCACGCACTCAGATACCTTTCGCAATCGGGTACCGATTTTCGCCTGAACATCATCGGACAACGCTTCCGCAAGGTGCCCGAGGCGTTCGATACGCTGAAGCGGGAGTTCGGTCCCCAAATCAACCACTGTGGACCCGTCGATGACGGTGACTACTACGACGTGCTCGCCGGCTCGCAGGTGGTGGTGTCGACGGCGATCCACGACTTTCAGGGCCTCGCCGT
>JAYENI010000192.1:0-27378 GCA_034722015.1 Pseudomonadota bacterium | reverse complement strand
AGGTACTACGCTTTTTCCGAGACTACGCTCGAAAAAGTGGTTCTCCTGCGGAGAACAGCCAAAAGCACAGGCCTGTATATTAGCGAACTCTGTTGTTACCAACATGTTGTCGCGAAATATGCGCTAACCGCCTAAAGCCTAAGCCATTTTTGGGAGCCTCTTTCGCAAAAGTCACGCACGACGGCAAAGAAACACCGTATGCCCTTCACCAACATTATCGGTCTCCTGTTCCACTACCAGACCAGACTGCCGCACCAGTGCCTTCATATCCCCGGAATGGTACATGCGGCTCTTTCCGTTGGCGACACAGGTAAAATATAGCGAGGTCGCGTTGAGACTGAATCGAGCGGCATCGTATTTCTGTCGATCCCAGAACAACTCGATGATATATAACACGGTATCACTGTCCATGACAGCGACGGTTTTCCCGAGTATCTTCTGGATTTCCTGCTCGGAAAAACAGTCGAGAAACTGGCTCATCCAGATCACGTCGGCGCCCTTGTAATAGGGCCGGTCATCCCTGAGAACATCAAGCGGATATTCATTGAAGCGGTCGCTGTACCCGGCCAAGGCCATATTCTCCCTGGCGATAGCCAGTTGCTGGGGCAAATCCATGATGGTGACGCGTACCCGAGAATCGTGGGCCATGCATTTCCGTGCCCAGCGGCCAGTGTTGCCGCCAATATCCAGTATCTCTTGCACAGGATTGGCAAACACCACCGACAGGAACTCATCAAACACGCGGTCAGAGTAAAAGTGATCGAACCGAAACCAGCTTTTCGAGGCGGAGCCAGGCAGATTCGTCAAACCGTCATACAGGTTCTCCCAATCTCCCAACACGGCCAGCCCACGAGGCTTGCCGTCGCGGATTGACTCCCCGAGGGCGCCGAGCGCCTGATAGCAGACATCGCGAGAAAAATCCATGTTCACCCGTGTCATTTCGTCATTAAGTATGAAATAGCCGGTCTTGGCCAGGACGTATACACCATCCGATTCCACAACCAGACCAATATCAACGGCGAAATCCAGTAAAACCCTTGTGCCATACAGCGAGAGCCCGGTTTGGTCGGCCAGCCGTGACGCATCGATGCCCGCCTCACCCGCCGCATCGATGCTCGCCAGCAAACCGCTGTCGCGCAGCACGACGGTGGCCTGAAAAACAAACGGGGCAAAGGCAATCCACTGAGCCAGCGACTTTGCCTCGAGCGCGCTTGGCTGCTCCGGTCCCATGCCAGTTCTCATGCAATATTCATCCTCATCTACCGAACACCGGGATTGTTACCGGTCTCTCCCGCCACGACCCGCTGCCCGCTCCCTTGCCCGGCCGTGCAAAACCGACTCGGTCACTGCGCGCCTTGCGCCGCACCTGTCGCTGCTTACGGACAAGGCGTCTTCCGGCCCCAGGGTCCGTATCACGACCCGTGAGCCGCTGAATTTGAGTTATACCAGACAGAGGGGCATGGTCCTTCGCGGCCACGGAAGTTAACCACCTGTTTTCAATGGCTTAGAAAACTTTTCCCGGCAGATTCGGGGGGAGAGGGCGAGGCTAGGCGCTATACTTACCTTGGTTGTAGCGGTCTTGTACAATTATACCTTGCGACAGGCTGGGTATGGAATCTGACATGATAGAAGAATTGAAGATATTGCTGGTTTCGGAGCTGAACCTGGAAGAAATGTCGCCCGAAGACATCGATGCAAACGCCCCGCTGTTTCGCGACGGCCTGGGCCTGGACTCCATCGATGCGCTGGAACTGGCGGTGTTGCTGGACAAGAAATATGGTATCAAAATCAAGTCATCCGACGAACGTAACAAGGAAATCTTCTCCTCCCTGACCGCTCTGGCCGACTTCGTCGCCGAGAACCGCACCAGATAGGCTTAATGCATGTTGAGCCGACTCGTGAGAGGAACACGGCTTGGTCTGCTGATTGTCGGATACCCTGTGTTTATCTACCTGCTCCTGTTATACCAGGCTGCATGGCTGGGCGCCTTGCTGGTCTTCGGCATGATCGTGTGGAAGCTACATAACCGGGATAACTGGATGTTGTGGGCGATTGTACTGCTGGTCAGCGCCTTGGTATCAGCCGTACTTTTCGGATTAAACGCAGTACTCAAAATGTCGCCGCTGCTTGTTCATACCAGCCTGTTCTATATCTTTATGGAGAGCTTGTATAGTACACCACTGATCGAGCGATTTGCTCGCCTGGAATATGACGATAGACTGCCGCCCGGAATCAAGGTTTACTGCAGAAAACTGACAATCCTGTGGGCGGTCTTCTTTGCCGCCAATATTGCAGGGTGCGCGTGGCTTGCCATCCTGGGCGACGACGCCACCTGGATCCTCTACAACGGCCTGATTGTATACCTGCTCATCAGCGCGCTGCTGGTGGGAGAATTCCTGTGGCGACAGATTGCGTTTCCGGACCTGGAAATACCGCCGCTCGCCCAGACCATTCGCGGTATCGTCAACAATGGCCACAAGATCTGGGAGCAGGACAAGCATGACGGAACCTGATCGCCATCACAGCCGCTGTCTGCATTTTGAATCAAATGAAGCGAAGCCTCTGGCCTGCATGGCGGGAACCGCGATATCACTCGGGCAGTTTCGTGCCGATGTCAACCATCTGGCGGCACGATTGCGGCACGATGGCCACACTCTGATCAGCTGTTCGGGACGCTATGCCTTCAGCGTCGGCCTGCTGGCCTCCTGGCTGAGCGACAAGACGGTAGTATTGCCGCCCAATCAACTCGACGGGACCCTGCGGAACATCCGCAGCCGATTCGACATCGCCTTTGAATGTGACGCTGACTGGAGTCGGCAGTTGCCGGGAAATGACGCCAGTGAGGCACACGGCACCTGGGAGCCGGTACTACCGAGCGGCATTCACGCCATAAAGCTGTTTACCTCCGGCTCAACCGGCATATCAAAGGTCGTTACCAAGTCTGCCGCCAACCTTCTCGATGAAGCCCGTGCCATTGCCGCGGAGTTCGACTGGCCTACCGGTCCCGTAGTGGCCGGGGTACCGCCACAGCACCTCTACGGACTGACTTTCTCGGTACTGCTGCCCTGGGTACTAGGCAACGCTTTGGTCGATGAAATGCCCCGCTACCCTCGCGACGTGTTGCAAGCCCTGCGACACAATGGCGGAAAAACACTGATCAGCGTCCCCGCCCAGTACCAGGCAATGCTGGAAGACGGAACTGATTTGCGCGGCATTCTGTGTGTATCAGCCGCTGCACCGTTGCCTGGCAACCTTGCCCGGCAGTGGCAACAGCAGAACGGCACTGACATCCTCGAAATCTACGGGTCCACCGAGACCGGCGTGATTGGCCACCGCCGGCAGATGTCCGCCGAGGCATGGCAAGTCTTCCCCCAAGTCAGCGTGTCGACGGAACAGGACTCGCTTAAAGTGAAATCACCGTTTGTCAGCGATGAATTCACTGCCGGATTCCTCACCGGCGACCGGGTCACGTCACCAAAACAGGGGCGGTTTCAGCTGCTGGGCCGCTCGGATACCGTCGTCAAGATCGCGGGCAAGCGGGTGTCCCTGACGAACATCGAGGACTGCATCGTTTCCTGTCCCGGTGTTGCGGAGGCCGCTGTCATCGCCGTACCCGCCATGGGAGTCGTACGCGATCTGGCGATTTGGGCCGCCGTCGTCGCTGACGGGAACCAACCATTGTCACCGAGGCAACTTCAAATGGACCTGCGCGGAAAACTTGAAGGCATCGAGATCCCCCGACGAATACTGGTAGTTGACCGACTGCCGTGCACGTCTACCGGCAAACTGCCGCGCGGGTCAGTAGCAAACCTTTTCGAAGAACGGGACCGGATTCGTGTTCAGCTTTGACAATGTCAGCCAGTCCCAGGACGGCGGCACGCTCTCTTGCAGTTGCGTAGTGGCTGCGGACATGCCTTTCTTCAGCGGGCATTTCCCGGGCATGCCCATCATGCCGGCAGTCGCGCAGATCGAGATGATCCGGACACTGCTGGAACAGCAAGCGGGCTGGAACGCAACCATCTCGGGTGGAACCAGGCTGAAATTCAGCGGGCTTGTCCAGCCGGGCGACATCCTCGCCATCCGTCTGCGGCGAACGCCATCCGACAATATTAGCTTTAGCGTGGAAAACGATGCCGCCGTAGTATCGAAAGGCGTTCTGACACTTGAAGGTGGCGCACTTGACTGAATCAGTGTGCGGACTAGTCCCCGTCTACAATAATCCCATGACGATTGGGAATGTCGTCGAGGGACTGCAACAGTATATCGAGCACGTCATCATCATCAATGATGGCAGCGACCAAGCAACGCAAACCCTTATCGACGGACTGGCAGATCAAGACCCGCAGCATATCCATGTACAACATTTACCCGTCAACCGCGGCAAGGGGGCGGCCGTCAAGGCGGGACTGCAACGAGCCCTGGATCTCGGCTTCAGCCATGCACTGCAGGTGGATGCCGACGGACAACATGATCTGGGCGACATCTCGCGGTTCCTGGCGTGCATGCGTGGCGCACCGGACGCGATGATTCTCGGCGCGCCGGTATTCGGTGATGATATTCCGGCGATTCGCAAATACGGCCGCAAGCTTACCCGACTGATGATCGCCCTGGAGGCCGGCACACTGAAACTGCCGGATGCCATGTGCGGCTTTCGAATTTACCCGGTCGCCGCGACCTGTGCGCTGCACAGCCTGTGTTCCAGGATGTGTTTCGATCCCGAAATCCTGGTCCGTGCATATTGGGCAGGCATCCCGGTACGGTCCGTACCCACACGTGTACGTTACCTGTCCGCTGAGGAAGGCGGCGTATCGCATTTTCGCGGCGTCCATGACAACGTACTGAATGTTGGCTTGCACACCTGTTTGGTACTGCAGGCGCCGCTGCGCTGGCTGCTGCGCCGCGCAAAGAGTCCGAAAAAATGAACGAGTGGATCACTGTCAGGGAACGGGGCACATCCTGGACCATCGACTTCATGCTCTGGCTGTGCCGGCGACGGCATCGCTGGATGGTTAATCTGCTCCTGTATCCGATTGCCGCCTATTTCTTCGTTTCCGGGCGCGCGGCGCACAGGGCAGGCACACATTTCTTTACCTTGGCGAAGGGACAGGCCCACTGGTGGGACTACTATCGGCAGCTGCTGTGCTTTTCACGCTGCCTGGTAGACCGCGTCACTATCCTTCTTGGCGACGCGGACCAGTTTGAGGTGCGCCCCAGCGGACGCGAAGCGCTCATGGAAACCCGGCGAGACGGTCGCGGTATTATTCTGCTCGGATCGCATCTGGGCAGCTTCGAAGCCGCCAATCTGTTCGCCAGTGACAGGATGAACATCGATATCCATATCGTCGCCTACTTCGGCGGCTCGACCAAGATCCGACAGGCGCTCGACGCGATCAACCCGGACCTGCAACGGAATATTATCGACCCTACAGAACCCGAGGCGGTGTTTCGCATGCGCGACGTGATCGACGGTGGCGGCATTCTTGCGATTCTCGGCGACCGCACTGGCATCGGCGAAAAGAAAACGAAGGTCGACTTCATGGGTGAACAGGCCTATTTTCCGACCGGGCCCTATTACCTGGCATCCATTCTGCACTGCCCTGTGTTCTGTTTTTTCGGCTTGCGTGTCGACAACTTCGTTTACGACACCTACGCCATCAGACTGGCCGACCATATAAAGCTGACACGCGGAAAGCGCGAGCAGCAGGCACAGGCATATGCGCAGCGCTACGCTGACTTGCTGGCGGACAAGGCCCGTGAATATCCCTATAACTGGTTTAGTTTTTACGAGTTCTGGATCGTGCCGGCCAACGTTGAATCATGACTGTAACCGTCCCCTGCGAAATCCCGTTTCACGACGTCGACAGCCTCGGCATCGTCTGGCACGGGCACTACTACAAGTACTTCGAACTTGCCAGAACCGCGCTGTACCGATCGCTGAATTTCGATGTCGATGACCTGGGCCGTATCGGCTTTACCTTCCCGGTCATAGAATCGCAGTGTCGATACAGTGATGCACTCAGATACGGACAACAGATCGACATCTCGTCGAAATTTCGTGAATGGGAGTACTACATCCTGATCGAGTACCGGATATGCGCGGCCGAATCCGGAAAGCGCGCGGCCTACGGCCACACCAAGCAAGCGGTGTGCAACCGCGCCGGACAATTGATACCGTGTGTCCCGGAAGAAATCGCCAACATCATCGAAGGGCATGTTGCACCCGTATCTAAGCATACTGTCTAGCCTGCTGCTGGCGTCGGCCCTGATTCCCGTTCAGGTCGCGGCGCTGGACTCGCTCGTCAGTGTCCTGGAGCGAATGCGCGTGCAGGAGGCGCGGCATTTCCGCTATCGGGAGACCCGGGTGATGGCAATGCTGGCGGAACCGTGGAAAGCCGAGGGCGACCTGTACGTGTCTACACGCCAGATGGTGATTGCACAACGATCGCCGAGGCCCGTAACGACCACCATCTCCGCCAACAGATTGCTTCACATCGACGGCGAGCGGAACATCCGGCGCTCGATGAGACTCGAACGGCCGTTTGCCGTACCGAACCTGGAGCCGTTCATGCAATTGCTGTACGGCGTCCCGGGAACCGCCGGGTTGGAACGGGAATACACGATCCGCTTCGAACCCGCGGAGCGGCGCTGGCAGTTGCGACTCGAATCGAACCGGCGCGAAGAACACGATGTCGCCCGCATGCAGGTATCCGGCGCCACTGGCCGCGGTGCGGACCGCCTCGTGCTGGAATCCACGGACGGTGACCGAACGGAATGGCAATTGACATTACTGTCGCAGGGCGCGGCAGCCGAACGGGAACTGCGGCAGATACGTGACCAGCTAACCAACTGTCAGATCCCGCTGGATTGCAGCCAGCCAAACTAAGGCGATTGCCGGAAAATGACATACCAGATTGCGCAGATTCTTTCACTCGTCTTCAAGGCGCGGCAACAGGCGCATAGTCGAACGATACAACGGTTGCCACAACACAAAAGACCCCAATAAGACATGCAAGATCGTGTGTTATTTGACGGAAATCGCCTAAGGGGCTGCCTGGGAAAGATCCGGGGAATTCGTGTCATCGACGAAGACCTGCGGAGCCCTGTTCGGCGCGACGCCAATCAAACGATTTTCCAGCCGAACGTTTCGAGTTGCCATGACAAGAGCCTGGGCATTTCTGCTGCTTACCGTCGTCCTTGCCACGGCGGCGACGCAATTAACCACTATTCGCACCGACATCGGTGACTTCTTTTTTGCGGGCAAACCAGACGATCCCGGAAATCTCGCGGCCCGGCTGCAGTCCGATGAACTGGCCCAACGCTACCTGATCAGCATTGCCCACCCAAACGTCGACGGCACGACCGCGCGGGAATACGTGACTGCACTGCAGTTGGCGCTGTCGGAATCCGGACAGGTCCGCCGTGTCTGGAGCAAGCCATTCAGCCAGACTGACGTCCGTCAACTGCTCCGCTTCTATGCGCCCCACCAGCAGCATCTGATGTCGTTGCAGCCCGCCCGCGACGTCGAGCGGCTACTCAGCCCGGAAGGCATGGCGGCACAGGCGGACACGATCAGGGAAGCACTGCTGGGACCCGATCCGTCACTGGCCAAATCCCTGCTGGCCAACGACCCCATGTTGCTGACGCCGGCATGGTTCATGAGGGCCGGACAGACATACAACCAGCCAGACCCCGACCCGGCGCACAGCGCTTTTTTCCTCGAAACGCGCGACGCGGGTCTGGACACCGCCGCGCAGCATGAATTCCAGCGAACGCTGGTGAAGACCTTCAATGCCCTGAACGGCATCCATGGCGGGCGCTTCACGCTGGAATTTACCGGCGTACCGGTATTCGCCACCAGCATCCAGGCCCAGGTCAGACGTGATATCACGCGTATCAGTACCCTCTCCATCGGGCTCGTCATTCTGCTGTCCTGGCTGGTGTTCCGGTCCTTACACGCACTGCTGTGCATCGGGGTCTTGCTGTTTGCCGCCGTCTGCACGGCAGCCCTGGCAACCCAGTGGATGTACGGGTACCTGCACGGCCTGACGTTGGCACTCGGCACTACGCTGATCGGCATTTGTATCGATTACTTCATCCACGGAATGGTACATGCGGGGAGCAGGCCCGGACCCGATCGGGTCCGGGCCGTCCGCCGGATCTGGCCGGCGCTGCTGGTCGGCGGCGCCACTACCCTCATCGGTTACACGGCACTGAGCCTCAGCGGGTTTCCCGGCCTGCGGCAGGTGGCCGTGTTCACCGGAAGCGGTATCGTCGCGGCGCTGCTGATTACCCGGTTCATACTACCCGACCTGATGGGCCTGCTCCGAGTCCGGGTCCAGCCGCGCATCGACCTGTCATGGCTGCTCGTTGCCGGCGCCAACACACGGTCCCGATACCTGATCATCGCGATTGTTGCGGGAATCTTACTGGCGGGTGGCCCCCGCATACACTGGGGCGATGACCTGAACAGTCTGGCGCCAGAGTTGCGTCAACTGGCCGAAACGGATCGGTCGATACGCGCCCGCCTGTCCAGCATCGAACCGGGACGTTTCATTATATTGACCGGTGACGACATGGAATCCGTACTGCAAACCGCCGAAGACGTACAAAGGCAACTCGAACGGCTGCGACAGCAAGACAAACTGGACGCGTACTACCCCCTGTTTCCATGGATTGCGTCGACTCAGTTACAAACCCGCGGCGCGCGGGCGTGGAACGATGCAATGGGTCCGGCGGTCCAGGAACGCTGGGAAATGACCCTGACGGACCGCGGGCTCAACGCTACGGCCTTTGCGGCGCTGAGCGCCACGCACGAGACCCCGCTCACCCCAGAACAGGCCCTGACCTCGCCGGCAGCGGCCCTGCTGGGTACGCAATTGCTTCCGAACGCAGCCGGCGTGACGGCCGTCATCTGGCTGGGCAAGCATCAACCGCAAGCGCTGGAGGACACCTTGCGGACCATTCAGGGTGCCCGTTATTTCAGCCAAAAGGACAATATCCGGCGCTTGGCCAGGGACTATCGCAAAAAGGCCCAGACCATGCTGGTCTGGGGATTGCTGGTCATCCTGGCCCTGCTGGGCGTGCGCTACCGGTCCACCGGGACCGCGCTGCGGGTGCTTGCGCCTGCCACCCTGTCCATTCTGTTGCTGTTGGGTATTTGGGGACTGTCCGGCGCCGCCATGGGCATGCTGCACTTGATCGGCCTCCTGCTGACGGCCGCGGTTTGTGTGGATTACGGTGTCTTTTTTCTGGAAAATAGGAGCGGTGACAGGAAACGCACGTTCCAGGCTATCACCGTCTCAGCCATTACGACCGCGGCCGCGTTCGGGAGTCTGGGCGCGGCCGAGAACCCGGCCCTGCATGCCCTTGCCGGAACGGTGGCACCGGGCGCGCTGGCCGGCTTTCTTTTGTGCCCGGTTATGATAGGGCGCACAGGAATGCGGAACAGACAATTGAGTCAACCATGAACGGACGCCAATCGTATCCGGCACATAAAACTGCCACGCATCCACCGCTGCCCATCACCGCCTGCTCGGTTTTCAGCGCCTGTGGTCCCGGGACGCAGAGTCTGTACGAGGCCCTGCTCGACGGGAATCATCGCCTGCAGCCGCCGCATCTGTTCGATATCGACTTCCCGACCTGGTGCGGCGAGATCGCGGACAGCGAACTCCCGGAACCGGACCCGTCGTTACGGACGTTTTCAACTCGCAACGCCCGTATTGCGCTGGCCACTGTCGATCATCCGGACGACGGGCTGCGCAACGCCGTGGAACAGGCCATTGACCGATATGGCGCGACCCGAGTGGGTATCGTCCTGGGATCCAGCACCTCGGGTATCTACGAGACCGAAAACGCGTACGCCTGGCTCGAGGAACATGACCGGGCGCCGGCATCGTTCAGCATGCCCGACCAGCATATCTGGGTAGCGACGGCGCGCTTTCTCAAGTTTGAACTGGGACTGGAAGGACCTTGTTACGCGATATCGACCGCCTGCTCATCGAGCAGCAAGTCTATTGCCAGCGCCCGGAGGCTGATCGCGACCGGAGTGTGCGACGCGGTGCTGACCGGCGGGGTGGATTCGCTTTGCCGACTGACGATGCACGGCTTCAAGAGCCTGGATATCATGTCGGAACGGCCTTGCGCGCCGCTCGACAAGGATCGCGGCGGCATCAGCCTGGGCGAGGGCGCGGGACTGCTGCTGCTGGAAAGACCGGACGGCGCCTTTTCGCACTGTATACACCTGCTGAGCTGTGGCGAATCCTCCGATGCGCATCACATGACCGCCCCGCACCCGGAAGGCGAGGGCGCCGTCATTGCCATGCGTGAGGCGCTTGTCCAGGCCGGTATCGCGGCGGGGGATGTCGACTACGTCAACCTGCACGCCACCGGGACCGTGCTCAACGACCGCGCGGAAATGATGGCCATGGAACAGGTGTTTGGCCCGGAGACACATTGCAGCGGCACCAAGGGGTTGACCGGTCACACACTGGGCGCCGCCGGCGGCATCGAAACCATCGTCACCTGGCTCGCGCTCCGGCACGGGTTCAGACCCGGCACCTGCAACCTGAACCGGGTCGATTCGGCCTTTCGCTGCAGCGTCAACCGCGACAGCGAGACGGATGTTCCGATCACCTTCACCATGAACAACAATTTCGGCTTCGGCGGCAACAACACCTCCGTGGTGCTGGGTTGGCGGCATGACTGAAAGTGTCGCACCGTCAGTGCCCGTCGCCGCTCTGGGCGATGGCGTGTGCATTCAGGACGAGGATGTCGCGGCGGAACTCGGGTTCGCGGATGCCGGACTCGACGCATCGATACTGCCTCCCATGGTGCGGCGCCGCACCAGCATTGCGACTCGGGCGGCCATTACCGCAGCGGAACGCGCCTGCGCCGCCGCCCGGACTCACCGCAAACTGCCCGCCATCTTCGTTTCCTCCGCCGGTGAAATGCAGATCACGGACAGACTATGCCGCTCGATCGCGCGACAGGAATATCCACTGTCGCCCACCCAATTTCACAACTCGGTACACAACACCGCGGCAGGCTACTGGAGTATAGCGACCGGCAGCATGGCCTCGATGCAGTCCATGGGTGCGCTGGAGGACGGGTTCGCGCTGGGTCTGCTGGAAGCCTGGTGTCAGCTGCAAACGGTAACGGACCGTGTGTTGCTGGTCGTCTTCGACGAGGCCATGCCGGAACGACTGTTGCCCGACTACACCTGGAAAACCTGTGCATTTGCCCTGGTGCTGGATCGTGACACACGCGACGGTCCGCTGATACACCGTCCCTTCCAACAAACCGGACCTGACTCCGACCCCGGCTCGTCCACCAGGGATTTCCCGTTACGCAACCCGGCCATGGCCGCCCTGCCACTGTTCCAGGCCCTGCGAAAAACCGCCGCCGGCCATCGGCAAGTCGCCCTGTCGTCGGGGGCACGGCCATGGCGGGTCGACGTGGTAGTGCCATGACGACGAGCGTATACAGCGATTTCGAACGCCTGCTGCCGCACCGGCCACCCATGCTGATGCTGACCGCGATGCTGGAGCAGGAGTCCAACAACGTACACTGCATCAGTGTGATCGATACGCAAAACCCGTTGCTACGGGACGGACTTTTTCCCCCCACGGGCGGGTTGGAACTGCTGGCGCAGGCGGCGGGCACCCTGCTCGGTGCGCAAGTACCCGACAACGCGGCGCGGCCAGGCGCCATCGTGCAAGTAAAATCCTTTCTGGTCGAACCGATTCGTATCCCGCCAGGCGCGGAACTGCACATCCACACCCGCTATTTGGCCGGCAGTCCGGACGCGGCGATGTTCGAGGGTGAGGTGAATTTCGGTGAAACGTGCTTCTTCACGGGCACTTTGATGATCGCATTCCTCGAAGGCGATCCCTGGTGACGCGCAAGGCCCTCGTTACCGGTGGCAGTGGCGGCCTAGGCGGGGCGATTGCCGAGCGCCTGGCAGCGGACGGCATGCGGGTATGGGTACACTACCGCGGCAACCCCGACGGCGCGCGGCAGGTCGCGGACAGGATCGCCGGGCTCGGTGGGACCGCATCGATCATCGGCTTCGATGTTGCCGACCCGAAGCAGAGCCGGCAGGCGCTGGATGCCCTGCTCGCCCGCGAAGGGACCATCGACGTCATCGTACACAACGCCGGCATCACCGCGGACGCGCCCTTCCCCGGCATGGATGAAGACCAGTGGCGAAGCGTGATCGACACCAGTCTGCATGGGTTTTTTCACGTCACCCGACCGCTGATCATGCCCATGATCCGCAAGCGCCGGGGACGCATCGTCAGTATCTCTTCCATAGCCGCCCTGCACGGCAACCGCGGCCAGACAAACTATGCCGCAGCGAAAGCCGGGCTGATCGGCGCCACCCGGTCACTGGCCAGGGAAGTAGCGAGCCGTGGCATATGCGCCAACGTCGTCGCCCCCGGCTTCGTGGATACCGGCATGATCAAGGAAGTCCCGGCCGATCTCATCAGGGAGGTCGTACCAATGAAACGCGCAGGCAGTCCCGCGGAGATCGCCGCGGTCGTCGCCTTCCTCTGTTCCGACGACGCCTCCTACATCACCGGCGAGGTCATCAATGTCTCGGGTGGCGTAATCTGATGTTCGCGCCGGACCATGACGTCATCGTGGCTGGTTCCGGTCCCGCCGGCTCGACCGCTGCCACCCTGCTGGCGCAACGAGGCCACAAGGTGCTGATCATCGAACGCGCCAGGCACCCGCGCTTTCATATCGGCGAGTCCATGCTGCCGCTGAGTACGCCAGTTTTCAATCGCCTGGGCATCGACTGGGACAAGGAAAAATTCCTCCACAAGAACGGCGCCGAATTCATCGACGAAAAAAGCGGCGAACAGGTGCGTTTCCGTCTGAACGGACGATACCAGCCCTACCAGGTAGAGCGTGCCCCCTTCGACCACATGCTGGTCGACAACGCGGTTCGTCACGGCGCCGGCTTGTGTCAGGAGGAGTCGGTAACGGGCGTCGATATCAATGCCGACGGCGTACGGATAACAACCGACCGGGGACGGCACCTCGCGCGCTACCTGATCGATGCTACCGGGCGCAGCGCCTTCATGGGTAGAAAGCGAGCCGGGATCGAACGCATCGAGAACCTCGGCCGATTCGCACTCTACACGCACTACCGAAATTCGAATTCCCCGAGCGCCCGGGAAATGTACGTATCCGGCGACATCAAGGTCTTGATGGTGGATATCGGCTGGATCTGGATCATTCCCCTCATCAACAAGCGCCTGAGCGTCGGACTGGTGGTGCGGAAGCCCATCGAAAAGTCACGGCATGGCGTGGCGCTTTATGAGCAGTACAGGAATGCCTCCCCCTTCCTCACCAAATTGCTGGAGGGTGCGGAACAGGAAAGGGCTGTTCGGAGCGAGGCGGATTTCAGCTTTACCAACACGCGGCGTCATGGCCGGCGCTATGCATGTTGCGGCGATGCCGCCGGCTTTCTCGACCCGATCTTTTCCTCCGGGGTTTTCCTGGCCGTCACCAGCGCCGAAAGAGTCGCCGACCGGCTGCACCGGGCACTGACCGACGGTAACGAGGGCGACCCGACGCTGCATGCCGATGACGATGACGACTACACCCTGGGCTTCCGTTCCATGCAGCTATTCGTCGAACGCTATTACCAGTACGACATGGTACACCACCTGTTCTTCGAAGCCGGTCGCAACGAGGCCGTCAAAAACGACATCGCCGCACTGTTATCGGGCGATTTGTGGAGCGGCAACAATGAGTTCCAGCGCATGTTGCTGGACGGCCGGCAGAACAGATAATCGGGGCACCACGTGATTAACCTACCGGTTGACTACCCTGTCGACACCCGCTTCGACTCGACGCTCTCCAGGGGACCGGGGATCTGGTCCAGCGGGATATTCGGGTCGAGGGCGTCCCTAAGGAGGTGCCCTTTGCTTTCTTCCACCGCCTTGATGTACCTTCGCATGGAATCGAGCACCGGGACTTGCCGACGGTCGTAGACCTCTCCCTGAAGGAGTTGGAGTACCTCATGGCGGTGCTTCCTGGAGGCGATGAACTTCGTGAAGAGCGGAAGCAGCTTGTAATAGAGCGTGATAAATTCGTACCAGATTGTCGTCCCGCGCTTCAGCCTCACCTCGTAGGGGGCGAACATTGCCTGGCTGGTGTCGTTCTCCGCCAGCCCCTGGATAATTCGCTCCGAAGCAAACTTCGCGCTGGTGAGGGCTACGCTCACGCCGGATGAGAAGATCGGATCGACGAACCGGGCCGCATCCCCGATCATGATGTATCCGTCACCGCAGAAGCTCTGCATGCAATAGCTGTAGTCGGCCTCAACCTTGAAGTCGTTGATGTGTACGGCATCGCGCATCGCGTGTTCGATGTCGGGTGCGGACGCGGCGAGGTCATAGAACCAACCCGCATAGTCCTTGCCCGACCGCTTGAACACACGTTTCTCGGCTACCACGCCGATCGAGGTGATGTTGTCGGTGATTGGAATCTGCCAGACCCAGCCGCGTTCGACCGGTAGGAAGTAAATGTGGATGTCCTCGCCCGTCTCAACATCACCGCGGTCCACGTTCTCGAACCAGCCATGCACGGCGAACTGGTTGAAAAGCGGGTCCGGGTCCTTCGCATTGAGCTGCCGCCCGATTAGCGTGCTACGGCCCGTCGCGTCCACCACCACTTTGGCGGAGATTTCTTGCGTCCGTCCATAGACGCTATACCGGACACCGATTGCGCGGCCGTCGTCGAACACGACCTTCTCCACAGGGACAGCCTGCACCACCTCGGTGCCCTTGCTCTCGGCGTGCTTGAGCAGCAGGTGATCGAACTTCGCGCGGTCGACGTGGTAGGTGTAGTCCTGGTCGACGCCCGGCTGTGGAAACACCGCGAACTTGATGAACATGTTCGCCTTTCGCCGCGGCGGGTGCCACGCGGCGCCATACTTCCTCGGAAACGCCTCCCGCTCCATCGTTTCCAGGAAGCCGATGTCGTGGAAGACGCGCGTCGTCGACGGAACGAGCGACTCGCCCACATGCGGCCGAGGGTGGGCCTCCTTCTCGAAGAGGATATTCGAGATGCCCGCCTGGGAGAGGTAACAGCCCATGGTGGAACCTGCCGGCCCCCCGCCCACGATGATGACATCAGGCATTGTGTTCTATGTCCCCATCGGAGATGGATCACGAAATTTAGGGGCCAATCCCAGCATTGCGGCAATCATATTCTTCTGAATCTCGGAGCTCCCCGATATCAAGCGACCCGCCATGGCATCGTGAACCAGCCCGGGCAGTTCACCTTCCAGGCCGTACGCACCCAGAATATGCGCCGCGTCCAGACTGGACTGAAGAAATGCCTCGCTGGCGTACAACTTGGTCTGGGCGCTGGCCAGGGTGATCCGCTTGCCGTCATCCAGCAGACGCGCGCACTCGCGAATCCACAGGCGGACTGTTTCCAGGCGAAGTTGCATGTCGGCAATCCGGTGTGTAACACCCTGCACCCCGGCCAGGTAACCGGCGGCCGCCGGCCGCGTGCGCACGAACTCGATCGCACGCTGTAGCTGCCAGTGCATTACGCCGGTTATCCCGGCGAATACAAACGCCCGTTCAAGCTCCAATGCGAGTTGTACCATGACGGTCCCGGCGCCCGGCTTGCCCAGCAGACGTTCCCCGGGGATCTCACAGCCGGACAGCACGACGTCACCCATGGTTGCCGTCGCGCAGCCCTTGACACCGGGCCCGTTCCGGAATTCGACCCCCAGGTCATCGCGCCTCACCATAAAGGCCGACAGCGATGACGTACCATCGTCCCTGGCATACACCACCAGCACATCAGCCAGCGGGGTATTGGTGATGTAACGCTTGCGTCCTTCCAGCCGGTAACCACTATTGACGTCAACCGCCGTCGTAACCATGGCGTTGATATCGGAACCGGCCCGCGGTTCTGTAATGGCATGCCCGCCGATCAGTTCACCACCGAGCAGACCGGGTAGCCAGTCCCGTTTCTGTTGTGGTGTACCGAAACGCAGTAATGGAAACACCGTGCCCCAGAGGTGGGCGTTGATAGCCAGCAATAGTCCAGGGTCCCGAGTGCGTACACCCAGCTCCGCGTGCACCTCGGTCAATGCCTGGAAAGTGTCACCGAAACCACCGTATTTCACGTTGATGGCATGGCGCAACAGGCCAGCGCCGGCGCAAGCCAGAAACCGCATTCGCGCCGACTCCCGCGAGTCGTCATCAGGCGGCCCCAGTTCGGGCAACGTGTTCGATGGCGTCATCTCGACATTTCCTGCTCGATAGCACGAGAGATGCCCTGATAGTCGGTCTTGCCATTCGGCAGGAACGGAAGATCCTTCATGAACAGGTAGAAAGACGGTCGCATCCAGGCAGCCAGCTGCCTGCCGGCGTGCGCCTGCAGTGAAGCGCGGTCCGCCCCATCGACCGTAACCGCGGCGGCGATCCGGGTGCCGCTGAGCCGGTCCGGGACGCCCACCACGACAGCCTGCAAGACGCCAGGCGCCGCACGCAAGACCTGCTCGATCTCCGCGGGCTCGATGCGGTAACCGGCGCTCTTGATCATACGATCCAGCCGACCGTGATATTCGTATTCGCCGGCGGCATTGACCGCGACCCGGTCGCCGGTATGGAACCAGCCCTGTTCGTCCAGCGCCGGCACGACCGTTTCGGCCTGCCAGTAGCCGGACATCAGGCACGGCCCCTTCATCAGCAGTTCCCCCCGCTCCGGACCGATAGCGAGTTCCGCCAGACAGGCCGGCCCGCCGATAGGGATCGGCAATGACCCATCCAGACGTTTTCTTTCGACGGGCCAGTACAGGCACACATTGGTTTCGGTCGGACCAAACAGATTATAGAAATTCGTTTCAGGCAGCAGAGCGCACAGTCGTTGCAGCCGCGGGGTCGGGAATACCTCGCCGGCGAACAAGACCTGCCTGAGCCGTGGCAGGCCTTGCATGTCCAGACCGCCCTTGAGGGCTACCAGGCCGAGCATGGACGGCACGGTATACCATGTGCTGATGGCATACTGACGGAGCCATTCCACCAGCCTGGCGGGGGCCAGTTTCAAGTCCTCCGGGATAAAAAACGTGGTGGCGCCGGCCGCGGGCGCGGCAAACAGGTCAAACAGCGACAGATCGAAATTGAATGGCGCAAGACTGCCGATACGGTCGTTGCGATCCAATCCAAACGTGGACACGCCCCAGGCGGAGAATGCCGCGATGGCGCGATGCGAAATGACAACCCCCTTGGGCCGCCCCGTGGAGCCCGAGGTATAAAGGATCGCCGCGCGGTCCTCCGCGCCGTGCGCGGGAATCGCATCGTCGACTGGCGGAAGACCAGGTACAGCCGTGACGTCGATGTGGTCGATCCCGGCATCGACCACCCAGGGCGGCGCCCTGTCTTTCACGAGAACACAGCGGCAACCGGCATCACGAAAAATGCGTCGATTGCGATGTCCCGGACAGTTGCCGTTCAAGGGGACATAGCAGGCGCCCGCCTGGAGTATTCCGTAAACCGCCACTACGGCATCCAGTCCTCGCGGCAGGTGAAGCGCCACATTGCTGCCTGGCCCGATACCCCTTGCGCGCAACTGCGTCGCCAGGCCGGCGACCCGCGCGGACAACCCGTGTGCGTCCAGCGCCCCGTCCGCTTCCGCGAACAGGACCTCGCGGGGGGCGTGCTCCCGCAATCGGCGCAGGCAGGCGACCGGGTTCATAGAAGCTTCTCGTCAAGATCCAGCAGTTCGGCTGTCATGGCCTGCGTCAGGCGCTCGATCCAGTCGACCTGAAACTGGTTGTCGATATAGTTGTAACTCAATACGAGCCGGCCCTGAAAACTGCTGACCAGTAGTCCCAGGCCAGGAGGCGTGGTCACCTGGCTGACCTGGTACATGCCGCGCACCGGGCAGCCGGCAATGACCGCGGGTTCCGGTGCCATATCACCGGTGTAGGAAAACCAGAACGAACTGCGTTCCCTCCCGATCGGCGAATTACGAACGATACGCCCGAACTTTTCCAGTGACAACCAGCTACCCGCCTGCATCAATGGCAGCATGGCATGATCCCGTCCCTGACGTATGGCCGACCTGTTCTGGTCACGCAAATGGGCAAACAGCTGTCCTCTTGAACGGACCATGTCACGCCCTGCCTGGGCCAACAGGAAACTAACCTGATTACCGAACACCGGATACAGGGCATTGCAGATGCGCAGGTTGACCGCATAGGGCACGCAGTAGACATCACCCGCCTGCGTAGCCCCCGCGGCTTCCATGGCGCGCATCATGCAACCGATCAGGTAAAGCGTCGTACCCGCCATGCCGGCATGTCTACGGGCTTGCGCCATGATCCGTTCCGTTTGCGCCGCATCAAAACTCACCAGTTTCAACGCGAGACGGTCAGCCGCGCACCCTGTATCGACCGGTAGTGCGCTGGCATGTCGATCCAGCCCGCGGATATTGTGTACCGCTTGCCGGGCCAGCCTGAATTTTCGCCACAGGCCCCACTGCCGCAGCAATTGGTCGGCAGGCGCCTGCCGCGGATATTGCGTTCGTGGCGGGACATGAAAGAGGTGGTGCAGAACAAGCTCGGCGCTTTTCGCGTCGGCGGCCGGATGGAACCATCGCAACGCCAGCAAGCTGCGCCCCGCTGATTCGATCAAGTGTAGTTCGAACGGCGCTGATGCCGAAACCGGGGCGCCTCTATTAACCAAATCGAGGAGGCGCTGCCGCCGGCAGGCTGCGTCACCCGCGGTTGTATCCAGCTTGCTGACCTGAAACGGCAGGGTTTCATTGTCCGAAGGAACCCAGGCATATTGCCTGCCTTGTCGTGTCAAACGTGCAACCGCAAGCGGGAACTGTCTGGCAAACCCGCTGCAATGCCGTGCAATTTCGGCATGGTCGGGAATGCCTTCGAGTTCCATTGCCAACGCGCAGTAGTTCCCAGCCAGTCCTGACTTGCGGATTTCGTGATCCAGCGCCAGCGTGAAGTGGTCCGCCGGATTGAGACGCTGCAAAATCACTGGCTACAATCTATTCCTGCTGGTGTCGCCGTATCCATGCTTCCAGTCTGCCGAGTGTACGCAGATTCTCGGGCGCCAGCTCTTCATCCGGCAACACCACCCCGAATTCACTCTCGATAAACAGGACCAGGCGCATGATGGCCATGCTGTCCAGGCCAGCCTGCAGCAGATCCCCATCCTCGCCGAATGAATCAGGATCCTCGATAAAGACCAGTTCCTGAAAGATATATGTCTTGAGCTTCTGTAGCATGGAAGGGACCTACCATCCAAAAATGGCAGGAAAATGCCTGAAGCTTATAATCCGAAAGAAATACCTCAAGGATACCTACCCTGTCAGTCTGGACCACGGCCAAAATGCCTGGAGCAAGCTGGTCTGGAACTGATTTGGCAACCGCCATTCGAGGTCGCAACAAATTAAGGAATGACAGTAGCCTATTCCACCAGTTCGACGACGTCACCAAGAAACGTGACACCGGACACAAATGCACCGGAACCACACTCAAACTCTGTTTCGCTGCTAATTTCGTTTCGCTTGTAGTAACTGCGAATGTTGACTACGGCGTTGCCGCCCATGCGCAACGCCCGATCCTGGAACGAAAGCATGGCAGAAAGAAAATTCCATTGGCATGCCTTCTCATCCGTCTTGTTAAAGGCATTGGTCTTTTTATTCGACATATATTCACCAAAATCCTTGGTGATCTTCGGGTGACTCTGGCCACCAAAATAGAAACGGACATTCTTGTTGAGTTTCTGCTTTGCATCCTCGGTATTGAGTGCGTCATTGATCGACCACATATTGCGATCATCGCGCGCTTCCACATTCAGCGCGCCCAGCATAAAAATTGCTGACACGAATACCATCATAGATCCTTTCATATCGCTCTCCCCATACACAGTTCACTCCGGAATGCCGGATCGGCATGCCCTTGATTTCGTAAAATACCAAATACGACCGACAACTTTCCTTACAAGAAACTGCCGCTTCTTGCAAGTCCTGAAGGGGCAGATATATTCCAATAGTAGCCCTGCGCCATCTCCTATACTCAAATACCCTTTGGAGAAAAAGACATACGGTAAATATTTTGGATTAAACCCTCGTATAATCTACCATTTGACTGCTCTGAACTCCATATCTAACGGGGAGTTTCAAACGAAAATAGCGACTGGCATTGATGGCTATCAAACAGATTCTGACTGTCTCCGCAAGAATCACACTCACCGCCTATTGCTTTCTGCAGTTTGCCGCCCAAGTGCTCTGGCTGGGAAAATGGCAGATGCCACGCGTTATGGACGAGAATAAAAGCAGCCCGGACGCTCGCCGGAACGCACTGCATATTGCCCATCGCCACGTAGTTCGTTACCTTTCCACTCTGGATTTTCTTGGCCTGGTAGAACTCAGGTTTGAGGGCAAGCCGCATCACCAGCCCAGCATCCTGGTTGCCAACCACCCCAGCCTGCTGGACTTTATTGTACTACTGCGGGACCTGCCAAACGCGGTTTGCCTGTACAAGTCGCGCTCTCTCGACAGCCCGGTACTTTCGGCATTTATTCAGGTCGCCGGTTACATTGAAGGCATGGACGGTGGCGCTAGTGCCAGTGCCAACAAGCGAATCATCTCCTCCTGCTGTGAACGCCTTGAGGAGGGCCACCACGTCGTAATTTTCCCGGAAGGCACGCGCTCGGAGTCAGCCTCATCGGCACACAAGTTCCGGACAACGGCATTTCACGCAGCGGTCAAGTGCCCGGCGCCGATACAACCGGTAGTGATCTTCTGCCAACCCCTGTTTCTCGGCAAGGACCAAAGCTGGATCGAATTCTCCCGGCACAGGAACATCATGACGATCCGTTACCTGCCGGTGATGCGCGTCGAGGACTTGCCGAAATCAAGACAAACGGCAACCGGGCTTGCGCACGCCGTCAGGCAGAATATATTGAACGCCCTGGCCGAGATGTCTACTGAAAAGCGACCCACCCCGCTGCGCGGCAACCAATCAAATCAATAACTTATGTTTTAAGTTATTCAAGAGCCAGAACGAGACAGGCCCGTCTGACATGAACCTTTACTTTGGCGAACACTGATCCTTCCATCGAATGTTCATACTATTTATCAGCTTCGATAGTTCGACCATTCCCCCGTTCGGTATCGACTTCTACAGGGGTCTGCACCTCCGCCTTCGGCGCTCCGGGCTCCTCCGGACACATGAGCGATCCCCCCAGCGGCCGAGCCCGCACACGCCGGAGACGCACCGCCGTCTCGACCGACGATGGAGGACGATCACGGCCGCGGCCACACTGATCGCCTTCTCCTGTATGCCCCTACCGACAACCGCGGAGGGCGACGCATCGCCCGAGCGAAAACGATTCACACGTGGCGCAATTCAACTCGCACTACTAGGGGGCTACGGCCACGGCTTTCGGTTCGGCTCGGAGGAAAACCGGAAACTAAGCGCCGAGTTGGGCAAAGTTCGTCTCTGGGAGATCGTTCCCCGGCTCGGGATCAGCGCCACGGATCCACTGTTTGGAGACTCCTGGTATCGCGGGAATGTGGAATTCCTCTACGAGGGGGCCTTCATCTGGAACACCGAGCCCAATTCCGGTTTCGCCGCGGGCGCGGGGACAACGCTCCGATACAACTTCCTGAAGCATGAGCGGGTAGTGCCGTTTCTGGATGCCAATTTCGGCATCGTCAATCTGGACTTCGATCTCGATCTCCAGTCCGACGGATTCAACTTCAACGTCGGATTTGGAACCGGTGCCCACTGGTTCGTGTCCAGGGATACCGCGATCTCGACGGAAGTGCGCTGGCAGCACATCTCCAACAAAAACACTCAGTTCCCCAACAATGGAATCAATGCCGCGTTGTTCCTTCTCGGGGTTTCGTACTTTCCGCCCTGGTAGCTCGTGTCCTTAATGGCGCTGGGGAATCGTATCTTTTCTCAATATCTCACTAAAGCGATTGCCGGAAAATAACATACCAGATCGCGCCGGATTTTCGTTTGTCATCAAAGCGCGACAACAGGCGCATCGTCGAACGATGTAACGATTGTCGCAACGCAGAGGACGGACGAAAAGACAAGCAGGATGGTATGTTATTTTTCAGAAATCGCCTAACCTACCGATTGTGGGCACATCCACGGCCAGCCAAGCAACAGAGGGACGCGATCCCATTCGTACCGAACTAGCGGGGCTCTACTCGAAACATAGCGCGTGGGTGGCGTCTTTGATATCCCGGCTCAGATTTTTCATCCAGCCTACTGGGCGCGGGTGGATTAGAGGGACGCCGTCAGTTACGGCATGTTTCGGGTCGAGATCGTTCACATAGTCCAGATCGTCAATATCGTCCTTGCTTGGGACCGTGTAGTTCAGGTTGTCGCTGTCCTTGTAGGTGACGGCAAACGTATTCGAAGTGTGGCTGACATTCACCCAGAGTGTGTGCTTATTGTTGCCCTTCACGTACTTCAGTTCGGTGTCTCCTGGGTTCTGGCTGACAATCTGCCAGCCTCGCTTTGCGCCCCCTCTTCGAATCGCCTCATTCATTTTTTCCGTGGACAGATTGCAACCGATCGTGACAGGGTCGGGATCAACCAATTTTGTTTGCCGCGCATGGGCGACTGAAAGCAATACGCACAACGCCATTCCGGCGATGATCATGTTAGAACGGGTGAGTATTCTGGATTTCATAGTTAGCTCTTCCGGAAGGAAACAGGGTTCTGTCCCGCAATCGCCGCCCCCTCTCTCGCGGACGCGTATTGAGTCTTGACCAGCTCTTGCGTGAGTACTACTGCCTTATTATCTTACTCGTCAGTAACTCCCAATGGAAACCTTCAGGTTAACAAGAACCAAAGCACCGGGTAGATGCTACGCCTTGCGGCGAAACGTCCGCGCATCGATCATGATGCCATAGGCAGTTTGTATAGTTAATCGCATTGTTGGCATAAAATGGCCCGTGTAGGCCCGGCTTCAGCCGGATATCGCGACCTGGAGGCCGCCCCAAGGAACAGCTGCGAAATTTCATTGTTGAATAGGGCAGCGAGTCTGTAACAGCTATTTCAATCTATGCGCCCCAGCACAAAATGCAGAAGCCACCGTCGATTTGAGCAACTGTTAGGCTATCCCCATACCCCGCGCATATGAGAGGTAACTAATATGGAAGGTATCACCGCTGCCGGTATCCGACTGAATTCCGGTGTGATTTTGTTTGTAGTCGGGCTGGTCTTGATGGTTGCCGCATTATTGCTGGGATCCTTTGTTTCGCCGGAGCTTTCCAGCACGGGATTTTCGGAATTGATGGCCGCCAGCAGCAACATGGAAAAGGTTGCGTTTTTTTTCTTTGCCTTCGGGTTTCCCGCGGGACTGGTCATCGTTGCGTTGGGGGCAAGGTTGATCGGAAACGGTAGGGTCACATTGGTGTCGGCCGCCCTGGGTAGCCTGGTGGCGCTGAGCGCACTCTTGACCCCCTTGTTGTTTGGCAGGGAAACGGGAGGCTATTATTTCGGGATCGGTGGCGTCACCATCATGATTTCGGCCGTGACCGCCCTTTGGTTTTGGGGGCAAATACGGACGCGGATCCCGTCCGCGGCGACCTCCGCATGGGATCTCGTCGCCGCGGGTGGCGTCTGTCTGGCCGTCGCTGCGTGGAATCTGTGCGGAGCTGCGGCGATGCCGTCTTTTCTATTGTTTCCCGAACAGTCGATCGCCTTGCGGACCAGACCGTTTGCCGTAGGGCAGTTGAAATCCGTCATGGCAATGTTGGTGCTGGGCTGGATCTGCCTGGCGCTGGCTGCGTACCAGGGCGCCCGATTTCTAAAAGCCAGGGATTCGTGAAATGCCTGGTCGTCGATCCCTGCTGGTTATCGTCGGAATCGTCGCGGTGTTATCGACGGGTTGCAGCCGGATAGAAATTGCATACAGGTATCTTGGCTGGTTGGTCGGGCATTATACCGAACGCTATGTCGACTTGACGGGCGAGCAACGCGGGTTGATAACCCGCGAGGTCGATGACCTCAAGCGTTGGCACTGCCACGATTCCATCCCCGGATTTATCCAGATCCTTGGCGACATACAGAGTGATGTCCGGTCAGCCTTGCCCTCGGCGGAACGCGTTCGCTGGTACGCGGAGGTTTTCGAAAGTGAGGTAGGGTACCTGGTGGAGCAGGCCCATCCGGGGATCGCGCGGTTGATGGCCAGTTTGACCGATGCACAGGTCGAAGAGTTGCTATCGAGTCTCGAGGAAAGAAACCGGGAATTTGTCGAGCGGCTTGAAAAAACTTCGGTGGAAGAACTGGCGAAGGAATACCGCGTCTCAAGGATCAATGACCTGGAACGTTGGCTAGGCGATCTTTCCGATGGGCAACTCGCGATCGTCACGAACTGGAGCCTAGCTTTTCAACCGCTGGGATATGAGGGGCTGGCGGTACGTCAGGCGTGGCAGGAGGAGTTGGCGGAATTACTGGAGGACCGGAGACAGCCCATGGAGCAATTCATTCCCCGAGTCGGTGCTTTTCTCAAGAAACATCGCGATGATCCATCCGGCAGATATCGGGACAGGCTGAGCAGCAACAAGGTTGAGACAGTCGTTATGGTGACTTCGGTGCTAGCCCTTGCCGACAGTGTACAGCGCACGCATATGGATCGTGAAATCGGAGCGTTGCGGAACGATCTTCAGTCATTGGTCTGCCTGCCAGGCTCCACACCGCCTCTCCAGGCAATGAAAAGCCCATAGTAAGCGTTCAGGTTTAAGCCGAATATTCTGCGCTGTTGGAAAGCGGCCCGAATATTCCCGATTGTTGTTCGACGCCTCCTTGCTCGCTGCCCCTATCGGACCTGCGCGAAAAGGCGCTCCCGTTACAGGTGATAAGGCGATTCTTCAATGGCTGCGCTCTTTATGAACCGATGTTTCGCAACGAACCCGGATCGGTCCGAGGAACTCTGGAGCTAGGGTCTCGATCGAGCCGAAGCGATCCTCAAGCTGCGCTCGTTGAAGGTCAGCGGGGACCTGACGGACTACATGGAATATCACTTCCGCCAGGAACGGCAGCGGAACTACCCGGGTCCACCGGTTCCCGAAGCACTCGATGAGGCGGCGTGAATCCGGTCGTCATGACGAGTGAGCCGTGTCCCTTCGATTTCTGCCAGAACCCGGTAATCTACTACGTCGGAGCGTCTTTACAGAAGAGCCGCACCCGCCCGCGGCGGGCGGGTAAGCTAGCCTACGCAACGGGGACAGTTCCCGTATTTCCGTGATGAGGAGGAACTGCCTGATGCTGCCGGGAATCGAAATGGGTGAACTGCCCAGGTTTTTTCGACCCGTGCTGCTTCTGGCGGCCTTTTTTCTGCTGTCGTGTGCCGGAACCCCGCCGCCGGTGCTCGAGCCAGCACCGGCCGGTGCTCACGAAACCCCCGTCATACTGGTGCCCGGGGCCACCGGTGTCGAATTGCGCGACCCGGCGACCGGTAAGTCTGTCTGGGGCAAGGGGAGAAATTTGATTCGGCCCCACGACGGGGGTTATGCGGTGGCGCTTCCTATCGAGCCAAAAGCCGCCGGTGCACCGGGTCTCGAACCCGGGAAGGTGATAGAGGAAATCCATCTGGCGGGGCTCTTTCGCAAACCGGTTTACAGACCGATCGTCGACCTGCTCACGGCCAATGGCTTTCAACGTGGAGATCTTGCAGATCCGCGATCGGAAGACACTTTTTTTCTCTTCGCCTACGACTGGCGACAGGACAATGTTGCCTCGGCCGCCCTGCTCATCGAGCGTCTCGAGACCCTACGCCGGGTGCGTGGTATGCCTCGGCTGCCGGTGGCGCTCATCTGTCAGAGCAACGGCGCCCACATCTGCCGGTACCTGGCCAAGTACGGCGGTGCTTCGCTGGCAGAGGCCGAGTCCGGCCGCGCCGAGCGACCGGACTCGATCGAAGTGGAGAAGCTGATCCTGGTGGCCAGTTCCAACGGTGGCAGCCTCCGCACCCTGCGCGAGTTTGATCGCGGCCGCAGCTATGTTTCACTGGTGGGCAGGAAATGGCAGCCGGAAACCCTTTTCACCTTTCGTTCGCTGTTCCAGGACCTGCCGGCCTATCGCAAAGATCTCTTCCTGGATGACCAGGGCGAGGTGATGGATGTCGACCTCTACGACGGTGCCTCCTGGCAGATCTTCGGTTGGTCGGTCTTTGGGAAGGTGACGGCGCGGCGTCTGAAAGAAAGATCGCGGGCGGACCTCTTTGGGGACGACGAGGACAGACGTGACTACCTCCAGCGGACCCTGGACTCTGCCCGCCGCTTTCAAGAAGTTTTGGCGACCGACTCCCCGAGATTTGGCCGGCCCGATTACTACTTGATCCAGAACAGAGACATCGACACCCCGGAGAGGGCGGTCCTGGTCGAGAAGAAAGGAGGATGGAAGACCTTCTTTACCGGTGATCGCTGGCTAGAAAAACGACCTGACCTGAGCAAGCTGGCGACCACCACCGGCGATGGACATGCCAGCATCGAGAGCCAGCTCTGGCTCTCTCCGCAGGAGCACGAGCGAATGGTAGGCGAGCCCTTCGAGGTCGAAGGGGGACATTTCGACCTCATCCACAACCCGGCCGCCCTGGAGCACATGCTCCGGATCCTGACCGACCACATTCAGAAACCCGATTCGGAGAGGTGACGGTGCGACCGCGAGGTTGTGGAGCGCGGGGCCTGGCGAGTATCTACCCGCTGGGCGCGGAACTGAACCTGCTGCCGGACAAATTCTCGCACGCACGGCATGCGCGAACAGCTTTGTCGAGGAGGTCATTGGCGGATCGTTCGATGACGCGGTTGCGCATCTGGATCGTCTGTGAGGACGGATGGGGAAACGCCAGACCGAGGAAGTGGCGGTCCATCTGAGCCAGGACTTCGATACCTTTTATGGTCTACCGCTGAAGCCATTCACCGATCCCGGGCCTGAGGAAAAGATCCTGGTCATCAGCGCCGACGGTAAGGGCATCGTCATGCATCCGGAGGGTCTGAGAGAAGATACCCGCAAGGCCTCGGAACGAGCGGAACGCAAACAGCGAACCCGCCTCAGTCCTGGGGAAAAGGGCCACCGCAAGCGGATGGCCACGGTGTCCTCGGTCTACGAGACCGAGCGCTACCCGCGCACGGCGGCGCAGATCCTGGATCCCGGGAAAAGCCCTAAAGGGCCTTGTTCCCAGCGTGAGAGGACAATGGGTCACGAAGAAAGACCCTGGCCTCCTGCGTCTCGGGCCGTTCGGCATTGAACGCCTGCACGGCGATGTACTCCCCGATACCCCTTTCAAGTATCTCCTTGTGCGCCTTCGGCACGCGCGCCGTCCGCAGGAAGGGCGCCAGCAGGCGCGCCGC
>JAYENI010000191.1:0-7700 GCA_034722015.1 Pseudomonadota bacterium | reverse complement strand
GGAACGGTTCCTGGTGTCAACCTTCGTGCCGCGTCCGCTGGAGAGCGCTCCGGGCACCCTGGGGGTGCCGTTCTACCACAGCAACGAGGACTACGACGAGGTCATCTTTTATCACCTCGGTGACTTTTTCTCACGCGATGCGATCCAACCCGGCATGCTGACGATGCACCCGGCGGGGATCTCTCACGGACCTCACCCGAAAGCCTATGCAGCCGGGGCCCGACACGAGCAGCTCGAGACTGACGAGGTTGCCGTCATGGTCGATGCGCGCGACGCGCTGACCGCCAGCTCGCAGGCGGCATCCATCGAGCGGGCCGGTTACGTCGATTCCTGGCGGGAGTGAACCGGGTGAAACTGGCGACGTTGAGGCGGGGTGGGAGAGACGGGATGCTGGTTGTGGTGGACCGGTTTCTCGAACGCGCGATCGAGGCCGGTGATGTGACCCCGGCAATGCGATCGGCGCTGGACGACTGGGACCGGGTAGCGCCGCGTCTGGCATCGTTGTACGAGACACTGAACCGCGACCCGACGCTCGGGTTCCCCCTGGAATACGAGGCGCTGGCCGCCCCGTTGCCAAGGGCCTGGCAGTGGCTCGACGGGAGCGCCTACCTCAGTCATGTGCGTCGTGTCAGACAGGCACGAGGCGCGGGAATGCCAGCCGCGCTGACCTCCGATCCATTGATGTACCAGGGTGCATCGGACACCTTCCTGGGGCCGCGGGATGCCATCGCCGTCGGCGACCTGTCCTGGGGAGTGGATTTCGAGTCCGAGGTCGCGATCGTGACCGACGACGTCGCCATGGGCACGTCCCGTGAAGCGGCGCGCGAACATATCCGCCTGATCATGCTGGTCAACGATGTTTCCCTGCGTAACCTGATCCCGGCGGAACTCGCGAAGGGGTTCGGATTCCTGCACGGCAAACCGTCGACCGCATTCTCTCCGGTCGCCGTGACACCGGACGAACTCGGGGTGGCGTGGGACGGCGCGAAGCTGCATCTCCCACTCGTTTCCACCCTCAATGGCAGGCGGTTGGGGGATCCCGATGCCGGCGCCGACATGCAATTTGATTTCCCTGCGCTGATCAGCCATGCTGCGAAAACCCGGGACCTGACGGCCGGCACCATCATCGGATCCGGTACGGTTTCCAACGAGGACGAGGCGCGTGGCGTGTCCTGCCTCGTCGAGAAACGCGTACTGGAAATCCTTGCCCATGGTGCGGCACGAACACCTTTCATGCGCTACGGGGACAGGGTCCGGATCGAGATGTTCAATATCAAGGGGGAAGCGCCGCTCGGCGCGATTGAACAGGAGATAGTCCCGTGTCCCGACTGACGCTGTATTCCTACTACCGCAGTTCAGCAGCCTTTCGCGTAAGAATTGTCCTGAATCTCAAGGGACTCGAATACGACGCCATCCCGGTCGACCTGATGCGCGTCGACAATGAAAACGGTGAGTACAGGGAGGTAAACCCGCAGGGGTTCGTGCCGACGCTCAAGGATATCCAAAGGCTTTTCCATCAGTCGCTGGCGATCTCGGAATACCTCGAGGAGACCTACCCCGAGTCTCCGATCCTCCCTTCGCTCGCCCGCGACCGCGCCCAGGTGCGCGTGCTGTCGCAGATGGTCGCCTGCGACATCCATCCGCTGAACAATCTGCGCGTGCAGGACTATCTCCGGGACAAGTTGCATGCCTCTGATGAGGTCGTCCACGAATGGTATCGGCACTGGATTCGTGAGGGGTTCCTGGCCATCGAGGCGCTGCTGAAACGCAGTGTGGCCACGGGTGAATTCTGTCACGGGGACACGCCGACACTGGCGGACGCGTGCCTGGTGCCGCAGGTCTACAATGCCCGGCGCTACCAGTGCGACCTGTCGGCTTACCCGACGATCCTGCGCATCGAGGCTAACTGCCAGGCGCTGCCCGCTTTTCGCGAAGCCGTGCCGGAGAACCAGCCCGACGCCGCCTGACTCGTTGGAGCGATACGGATGTGACTGTTCAACACAGTCGGGGCGTGGCGGCAACGGGGTGTTTGTTCCGGAAGGCGCTGTGAATACGTCCCTGTAAGCTTGCTGCCGGCAACACCTTCCTGCACAAACACCCCGTCGCCACTATTCAATGCCGGATTGGGAGGGCTAGTGAATAGTTGCCCCGGAATAAATGCCACACTTACGCTGTCTAAAACTGCGAAACCGGTGGAGAGCACCACCGGGGCCGTTTCGGATGGAGGTGTTGCATGGCCGTTCGGGCGATCAGCGATGTTCGAAAGTTTGCCCTGTCCCATCACCTCGAGGGACTTACGGGGGCGTGCCTGCGACATATTCGGGCCGGTGATGCCGGCTACACTCTGGACCGCGCCCGCCACTACCTCGATTTCCAGGCACGTATCGCGCGGGAACTTCTGAACCACCGGGTCATCACGAACAATCCGTACACAGCCTGGTTCCGACGCGGCGGGCAGGACGTCGAGCAGGTCAGGGCCTTAACCGTTCAGTTTTCTGTATTCTCAAACCAGTTTCTGGTGGCGCAGTTGCGCAAGGTCATCAACGCAGATTCCCTGGAAGGCATGCGTGCCTCCAAGGAGATCCTCGCCAACGAGATCGGCGTGGTCTTCAACGCCGGAGCCCTCCATCGCCCGCAACAGGCAGAGGTCGGCGATGCGGTTGACCCGGAGCTGGTTTCGACACGCGGGACTGTAGAAGGGGGGATATTTCATTTCCGTGCAGCGCATTTCGAGTGGCTGATGCAAGTGGCGGATGCGCTTGGCCTGGAATTCGGGGCCGTGGGCCAAAGACGTCACGGTACGGCAGCAACCCTGCACTTCTGTGACGAGTTGGCGCGGTTGTACGGCAGCGAGGACTACCGGATCTCACAGGCGGCGAGCTACGCGGTCGAGAACTGGGCGTCGGCCGGATTCTGGGACGAGTTGATCGAAGGCCTGCGTCGGTTCAATCGCCGCACCGGCGCCGGATTGCCCCTGGCCTTCTTTGCCTGGCACGCAAGGCTGGAGGCCCAGCACGCACGGCACACGCAGGAGGAACTGGAATCCCTGTATTTCACCGGGGAAGTCGACGAGGCCGGATTCATCCGGGACGGTAACGAGATGCTCGACGCGGTCGCGGTCTTCTGGGAGGGACTGGATGAACAGCGCAGGCGTCTCGCCATGGCGTCGGGAGGCCCCGAATCCACTCGTGTGACATAATCCCGGGGCTCGATGGCTGGAAACGACGAGGTACGAAATGGCTCGGATGGTGCAATGCGTGGTACTCAAACGGGAAGCGGCAGGTCTGGTGCGTCCCCCCTACCCGGGTGAGATCGGGGAGCGGATCTACGCGCAGGTTTCGCAGGAGGGCTGGGCGCGCTGGCTGGAGCGTCTGACGATGATACTCAACGAGAACCAGTTGAGTACCGCGGACCCGCGCAGCGTGGAACTGATCGAGCAGCACATGATGGGTTACCTGTTCGGTGAAAGCGAACTTGGGGGGGTGCCCGATGGGTTTCAGGCCGCGGGGTCGAAAAAGTAGCCCCGGTCCCGCTCAATCGGTGCTGCGGATCCGCCAGGCCGGTGCAATGACGACATTCAGCCTGGCGTGTGCTTCCCTCAGTGCGATCTCGGCGTCTGCGGGCGTGTCGGCCCGCGCGAAGATGAATCCCAGGTAGCTGCTGCCCTCGGGTAGTGGCACCAGTTCGTAGCCCTCCCGGCGACTGATCTCCACGTCAACGATTCCCGGGACCTTTTGCGCCTCGAGCACACCCTCGACCCGACGCAGTACCCCTGCCCGCGGAATCGGAATCATCAGTACGCCCGATGCACCTTGTGGGGCGTCAAGCGTGACGGGCAGATCCAGGGCGTGTGCGACCACCAGGGCTTCCAG
This sequence comes from Pseudomonadota bacterium, assembly GCA_034722015.1. Classification (GTDB taxonomy): domain Bacteria; phylum Pseudomonadota; class Gammaproteobacteria; order JAJDOJ01; family JAJDOJ01; genus JAJDOJ01. The sequence continues at coordinate 3,828 of JAYENI010000191.1, read as the reverse complement.
TCCGGTATTCGTGCCGAAGGTAAGCATGCGGGCGCATTGTCCTCCGATGGTGCGCGCGGCGATTTCCAGGATCCAGGCAGACTCGCCATCGACCCGAAGTTCGGCGTGTATCGGGCCCTGGCGCAGTCCGAGTACGGCGCAGGCCTTGCCGGCCGTCGCCACGACCCGTTCCTGTATGCGCGCGGGCAGTCTCGACGGCGTGACGTAATAGGTTTCCTCGAAAAAGGGACCCTCCATCGGGTCAGGTTTGTCGAACAACGCGAGCACTGAGAGCTGACCGTTGCGCAGCATGCCCTCCAGGGCGACCTCGGAACCCGGCAGGTATCGTTCGACGAGAATGGCGCGGCGCTCGAGCGGATCCGACTCGTCGCCGACGATCCCCTGGATCCGTTTGGCCGCTGCACGAAATGCGTCCCCGTCGTCCGCCCGAATGACGCCGCGACTGCCGGACATGGCGAGGGGCTTGAGGACAACCGGAAACGGGATGTCGGGCAGGTTGCCGCGAGCGATCCCTGCGATGTCCATGACGGCGTGTCGGGGGACGGACACGCCGCCCGATCGCAGGCGTACGCGTGCCTTGTCCTTGCGGCGGGTGTAGACGGCGGCGCCCGGTTCGTTTCCCGGCAGACCGAGAGCGCGGGCGAGGCGGCTCGCGATCTCGACCGTTCCGTCGTCGGTGCCGATGACGCCCGCGAAGGGCCTGATTCGTGCTTCCGCGAGCAGTACCTCGATCGTGCCATCCACGTCGGCAGGGTCGATATGGATACCCTGATTGAAACTGCTGATCAATGAATGCCGGCCGTCCGAGGCGACGACGGCGCAGACGCCGATCCCGCGAGCCGCATTGAGATAGGCGCCGACGCGATAGCTCGTTGACGGGGCGACGAGTAGCAGGCGGGCGGAGGTCACTTCGGTGATGCGCCCGCGCGGCCGGTCAGGGAAAGGACGATAAGGCGATTGCCGGAAAATGACATACCGGAATGCGCCGGATTTTCGTTCGTATTCAAGGCGCGCCAACCGGAGCATAGCGAGCTATGTGACAGTTGTCGCAACGCCGAAGACGGGCGAAAAGACAAGCAGGCTGGTATGTCATTTGACAGAAATCGCCCGTTGTGGCTAGCACGGAACGTCGCTGTGTGGCGCGACACAGGTTCTCTTGCCCGCCAGGTCGATCGGTCGCGGCACTTCGTGCGCGGGATCCCCGTCCCGCACGAGGGCCCTGTGTCATGCGTGGCGTATGCCAACCGCTGGCGGCTTGGAATACGATGCCCTTCGAGGCAATGTGCGTGATTTCCGGGCGCTGGCCCGGGCTGGATCAGCAGGCGCCGCCACCTGCCATGCCGCAACTGCCACAGGTGCCACCGCCGCCGACAGCCTGAAAAACGTTCCTGAAGACGAAACTGGCGCCGGTGGCGCTCTCCACGAAGTCGATTTCCACGCCGTCGAGGTAATTCAGGGCGATGGCGTCGACGTAGATCCGGACCCCGTCCCGTTCGAGGACGCTGTCATGCGGGTACAGTTCCGGTGCGAAGGTCATGCTGTAGGTCATGCCGCCGCATCCGCCACCGGCGACAAAGATCCGGACCGCCTCGATATCGTCTTCGGAAGACAGCAGACCCTGGATCTGTTCCATGGCCGTGGATGTGACGTTGATCTCGCTATCGATCCTGCCCGGGTATTCGGGCCGGTTTTCCATGTTTATTGCTTCGTTCATTGATAATTCGCAGTTTGCTGTGGTTGATGGTGACTTATTATACAGAGTTTGGTCTGAGCACAGACCGTGGCTAGCTAGGCCATCCCCGATAGGTCGGAGAGCGGGTATGTCAATAAAAAAACCTGTGAAAACAATAAGTAATGCGCATTCCTCAAGGTGACATGAGTTGGCGTGGTTTCTTGACTATATCAGTCAGGTATCATATTCTAGCAATTCCTGACAAAATTGCTCAGGAATTATTCGGTGCGGGCAACAAATGAACGGAGAAGCCGGAATGGGCGAAGCGGAACTGGAAATCGACCGACTCGTAAAGAAAGAGTACGAGCACGGTTTCGTGACCGAGGTCGAGAGCGACACGTTCCGACCCGGACTGGATGAGGATATCATAAAGTCCATCTCGGCCAGAAAGAACGAGCCGTCGTTCATGCTGGAATGGCGTCTCAAGGCCTTTCGGCACTGGCACACGATGCAGCAGCCCGACTGGGCCAGGCTGAGGATCGATCCGGTCGACTACCAGGCCATATCCTACTATTCCGCCCCCAAGTCGAAGGACGACGCTCCGAAGAGCCTGGACGATGTGGATCCGAAGCTCCTCGAGACCTACGAGAAACTGGGGATACCGCTGGAGGAGCGCGCCGCGCTGGCGGGTGTGGCGGTCGATGCGGTATTTGACAGCGTCTCCGTGGCGACGACCTTCAAGGAAAAGCTGTCGGAAGTGGGGGTGATTTTCTGTTCCTTCTCCGAGGCGGTTCGCGAACACCCGGAACTCATCAAGAAGTACCTCGGGACCGTCGTGCCCTATACCGATAATTTTTTTGCGACCCTGAATTCCGCCGTGTTTTCGGACGGCTCGTTCGTCTACATCCCCAAGGGTGTGCGATGCCCGATGGAGCTTTCGACGTATTTTCGCATCAACGCGGCGAATACGGGGCAGTTCGAGCGGACCCTGATCGTGGCCGACGAGGGCAGTCACGTGAGCTACCTCGAGGGGTGTACCGCGCCGATGCGGGACGAAAACCAGCTGCACGCGGCCGTCGTCGAGCTGGTGGCCCTGGAAGGGGCAACAATCAAGTATTCCACGGTGCAGAACTGGTATCCCGGTGACGAGAACGGTCGCGGCGGGATCTACAACTTCGTCACCAAACGGGGCGAGTGCCGGGGGGCGAACTCGAAAATCTCATGGACGCAGGTGGAAACGGGTTCCGCCATCACCTGGAAGTATCCGGGCTGCGTGCTGAAGGGGGAAAATTCCGTTGGCGAGTTCTATTCGGTCGCGTTGACCAATAACTACCAGCAGGCAGACACCGGAACGAAGATGATCCATGTCGGTCCGAACACCCGCAGCACCATTATCTCGAAGGGTATCTCCGCGGGACGTGGCCAGAATGCATATCGCGGCCTGGTCAAGGTCCTCAAGGGCGCCGAGGACGCACGCAACTACACGCAGTGTGACTCGTTGCTGATGGGTGACCGCTGCGGAGCACACACCTTTCCCTACATGGAGGTCAAGAACCCGACGGCTATGGTCGAACATGAGGCCACGACGTCCAAGATTGCCGACGACCAGCTGTTCTACCTGCGACAACGGGGTATCTCCGAAGAAGATGCCGTTTCCATGATCGTCAACGGGTTCTGCAAGGCGGTTTTCAGGGAGCTGCCCATGGAATTCGCGGTCGAGGCGCAGAAACTGTTGAGTGTGAGTCTCGAAGGCGCCGTGGGTTGATCGGCAGGCACGGATTTAATCGGAGTCAGTATTATGGGATCAGTCAATGCAGTGGAAATCGAGCCCCCCGTCACGATGACCGAGGCGGCGGTTCGACACGTCATGAACCAGATAGAGAAGCGCGGGTCCGGCATCGGTGTGCGTCTCGGCATCAAGAAGATGGGTTGCTCGGGTTTCGGGTACCAGGTCGATTTCATCGACGAGGCCGGTGAGGACGACCGGGAGTATCCGGTTACCGAGGGTTTGTCGGTCTACGTCGATCCGCAGGCGTTACCCTACGTAAAGGGCACGCAACTCGACTATGTACGCGAGGGGCTGAACGCCACTTTCAAGTTCATCAACCCCAACGTGCAGGATACCTGCGGATGCGGGGAGAGTTTCAGCGTCTAGC
>JAYENI010000190.1:0-7714 GCA_034722015.1 Pseudomonadota bacterium | reverse complement strand
TACTCGCCAATTCACTGAGAACCAAACTGAGGCGGTTGATCAGCAACGAGCCGCAAATTGGCGAGCGTCTGGAAGTCCATTCCATTGATGCAATGGGTCGGCGACTCCATGAAATCCAGTTCGGTACACCAAATATCATCTCCAGTGAAGAATTACAGAAACTGTTGGTTGGTGCGTCAGCAGAGGTAGAGGGGCACAAGTTCAGCCGGCGTTTTCTGATGACGGAATGGAATGAGGTAGTGGATGCATGGCAGTTGGAGACCTGGGAGTCATATCGGGACGTCAGATGACTGGGCAGAAAAACACGCCTCTCAGAGCAGAAACGCAAGGTACTGTGGTCGATATTCAATCGTGTCCGGTTATCACTGGCGCACGGAGGCCTGCTGACCTGTTCCGGTCTGTTTAGTCAACTATCCGCGCAAATCGCGGAGAGAAAACACCCGCCCTTTGACTTTGCCGTTATTGATGAGGCGCAGGATATCGGTGTTTCCCAATTGCGATTTCTTGCTGCACTTGGCGGCCGGCGACCGAACAGTCTGTTTTTCGCCGGCGATCCCGGGCAGAGAATTTTCCAGACTCCATTTTCATGGAAGTCACTTGGCGTCGATGTTCGCGGGCGTTCTCGTACCCTGCATATCAATTACCGAACCTCACACCAGATCAGGATGCAGGCCGACAGGCTGCTGGGGCCGGAAGTCTCGGATGTGGATGGTAATACCGAAGATCGACGTGGCACCGTTTCAGTATTCAATGGCCCGACTCCAGGAATCCTGGTGCTGAACAGTGTTGAAGGTGAACGTAAAGCAGTGAGTCAATGGCTATCGGATAGACACGGCGAAGGCGTACTGCCTCATGAGATGGGCGTATTCGTGCGGTCCGAAGAAGAACTCGATCGTGCCCGGGGAGCGGTCGAGGATGCCTCGCTCCCGTTTAAGGTCCTGGATCAAAATCTGGATACCACAAGCGGCTACCTTTCTGTGAGCACCATGCACCGGGCGAAGGGTCTGGAATTTCGCGCGGTGGTGGTCATGGCTTGTGACGATGAAGTCATACCCTTGCAGGAGCGCATAGAGGCAGTCGTTGACGACTCGGATCTGGAAGAGGTCTACAACACGGAACGCCATCTGTTGTACGTTGCCTGTACTCGTGCACAGGACCATCTGTTGGTGACCAGTGTCGATCCGGCTTCGGAGTTTCTGGACGATCTCAGTGATACCGACATCTAAGGCCATTTCTGTCAATTCACAGTCCAGCCTGCTTGTCTTTTCGTCCGTCTTCGGCGTTGCGGCAACGGTTGCATAGAGCGACTATGCGCCCGTTACCGCGCCTTGAAGACGAACGAAAATCCTGCGCATTCTGGTATGTCAATTTCCGGCAATCGCCTAACGAGTTCACGCTGGTCCAGGACGAGGCCAAAAAAGGCTGCAAAGAAACATCAGGTTCTCAGGCCGATACCGGCCCACGTCTTCACGGCGATTATCGTGCTGTACCTGATCAGCTTCCGCGGTGTCGTCGGGACACTCTGCGTGGTGCTGCCGCTGGCCCTGGTATCGCTGCTGGCCTACACGCTGATGGCGCTCCTCGGCATCGGCGTGAAGGTCAACACCCTGCCGGTGGTGGCGCTGGGGGTCGGGATCGGCGTGGACGACCGCCCTTCGGGCAACAGGTCCGCCGGTTCCGGGTCAACTCCTGTCCGTCGGCGACAGGGCTGGGTGGAGGCGCACCCGTTGGCGGGCGTTTCCGGCTGCCGTTGGTCGATGCCGTCCTGCACCCATAAGCTAGAATTCCACCTTCCGACGAGTTTCAGTGTCCTCCCCGACCTGTTCCTCCAAACACAGACAAACAATCCCCGATGCCCAAGAGATCCTCCCCCAGAAAGACCAAGATCGTCGCAACCATAGGTCCCGCCAGCGACACCGCCGAAACACTTGAGGCCATGATCCAGGCAGGCATGAGCGTGGCACGTCTCAACCTGTCCCACGGCACTCTGGATGAGCACAAGGGGCGACTGGAGCGTATTCGCAGAGCGGCTCGCGCCCTGGATACCCAGGTCGCGATCATGATTGACACGCGAGGTATTGAGGTTCGTACCGGCCGTATATCTGTGGGATCAGTGGAGCTGGTCTGTGGTGGCAACTTCACCCTCTACACCGATGGCCGCCCGGGAACCGGGGACGGAGTTTCCGTGACTTACCAGCGCCTGGCCCTCGAATTGAATCCCGGAGATACCATTTTGCTGGACGACGGTGCCATGGAGCTCACCGTGCAATCCCTGACCGAACGTGAGATCCGTTGCCGCGTTGTCGTCGGCGGTACACTGCGGGAGAGCAAGGGTGTGAACCTGCCCGATACGCAGCTTTCGGTCACTGCTGTAGATCCGGAGAACCGGGACGACGTGGTAAGGGAACTGACGTTCGCCGCCGAGAATGATGTGGAGTATATCGCCGCGTCCTTCATACAGAGCGCGGACGACGTGAACCATATGCGGGAGATTCTGCTGAGCAACGGCGTGGACATCCCCATCATCGCCAAGATCGAGAACCGGGCCGGAATGGACAACCTGGAGGCGATTGTTGCCGCGGCCGACGGCATCATGGTGGCCCGGGGCGATCTGGGCGTCGAGCTGCCGATGGCCGACGTGCCCGGCATGCAGAAGAGAATGATCCGCACCACCGTCAGCAACGGCAAGCCAGTCATTACAGCGACCCAGATGCTGGCATCCATGGAACGTAATCCCAAACCGACACGTGCCGAGGCCAGCGACGTTGCCAACGCCATCCTTGACGGCAGTTCAGCAGTCATGCTGTCCGGCGAGACAGCGGCAGGCAGCTATCCGGTAGTGGCGGTCAAGACCATGGCGGAGCTGGCAGTGCGCACCGAGGCGTCGCTTCGCGAGTATGGTTATCTGCAGCACATACTGCCCCACCCCTCGAACGTCGTCACCGAGGCGGTTAGTCACGCCGCTGTGCGCATGGCCGATCAGCTGGGTGCCACTGCCATCATCACGCTTACCGAGACAGGATTTACCTCGAGGCTCATATCCAAGCATCGCCCGGAATGCCCGATCCTCGCTGTTACCGCGTCGCCTAAGGTGGCCTGCCGTTTGTGCATGAACTGGGGCGTCATTCCCATCCTCTATCAGGACAAGCATCTCGATGACGCCAGAATCGACTTTGCAATCAAGCAGGCAACGAAGCGGGGTATCGTGAAGGCTGGCGACATCCTGGTCGCCACCGCCGGGCACAGTCAGACGACCGGTGGTACGAATTCAATCCGCGTCCTGTCGGTAGAACATTGACGTCGCGTGGACCGCAAGCTCGACGACCGCGCGCCTTTCATGGATGACACACGTGTCGCCTTGGAGAGCGAAAACACAAGCGCCGTGAGAGGCCTCTCTCAGCTCGACGCCGTATCTGCGGGGCACGGAAACCGGGAGCGCCCGCGGCACACCGTGACGGGCATCGCGACATCGATTGCGTCAGCCCGTGAACTTGCCCTCGCGCAACATCTGAGCGTCCATGATCTCGAGTTCCCGGGCACCGGAGATAACGATTTCCGGATCGGGGACATAGTCCAGCTCCAGATTCTTGCGCTCATAGGGGACCGAGTTGAGAATCACCTTCATGGCGTTGAGGCGAGCCCGGTACTTGTTGTTGGATCGAATCACGGTCCAGGGTGCCTGCGCCGTGTGACTGCGCCTGAGCATCTCGTGCTTCTGGCGAGTGAACTCGTCCCATCTGTCCTGGGCCTGCACATCGATCTCGGACAGCTTCCACTGCCGGAGCGGATCGGTCTTGCGGCGCTCGAACCGCTTGTCCTGCTCGTCCTTTGTTACGCTGAAATAGAGCTTCACCAGTATGGTGCCCTGACGTACCAGATCCTTTTCGAATCCCACAACGCCATGCATGAAGTTTTCGTACTGCTCGGGGGTGCAGAATCCGAAGATCGGCTCGACAATGGCCCTGTTGTACCAGCTCCGGTCGAACAGCGCGATCTCGCCGCCGCGGGGGAACTGTGCGATGTATTTCTGGAAGAACCACTGGGTTTTTTGCTCCTCGGTGGGCCTGCCCATGGCGACCACCCGGTAGTGTTTCTCGTTCATGTAGCGGGTGACCCGGCGTATGGTTCCACCCTTGCCTGCCGCGTCCCGTCCCTCGAACAGGATGATCATCCGGGTACCGGTCTCTTCCAGGTATTTCTGCAGACAGATGAGCTCCGCCTGGAAGGGCTTGAGGGACTTCTCCTGACGCCGCTTGGTGACCGCCTTGCGATTCTCGTTCTTGGTCTTGGCCAGGTCGTTGCGGAGCTTGCCGTACTCTTCAAGCAGTTGAGTGACGCTCATCTGCTCTCCGCGAAAGGTAACGAGCTCAGAAAGCTGCGCGGTGTCCGTCATGGTCTCCCCCTGCCGGTGATTGTGGTCTGCGAACATTGGCAAAGTATATCATGAGGCCTCACCGGGCCCGGTGGACAGAGGGCTCGCCAGAGCGCCCTGCGCCTGCAGCCGGATCGGCGGTACGGTACTTCGCAGCGGCGACGGCGGTTGCCGGTTCGACCTCACCCCGACGCCCGATCGTCAAAGTCCGTCGGCCGTCGTCCAGACGAGCAGGGAACACACATCCGTGCGGTCGGCGAGAATCATTGTTCAACTCTGCGCAGCCAGGACAGACCCAATCCGAGCAGCAACAGGCCCATCGTCGCAGGACCGAACGAGCCTCCGCCGTGAACGGTTTCGACGGTGACGACGGGCGGCGTGTCACGATCCCGGTCCTCCAGTGGCAACTGTTGCAATGCGCCGCTTTCATGTGGGCCAATCTCGTTCAGCCAGAATCCGGTGTCCGCGTCCTGAATCTCGATCAGTACATCGTAGTAGCCGCGAGGAAATCCCAGATCCAGGATGGAACCGATGACAAAGCCCTTGTGCGGCTCGTCGGCATAGACCGTGAACGGCTCGGTGGTTGCGTGGTGTTCCCAGCGTCCACCTTCGTAGCTGATATAGATCTCCGCGTTGACGTGCAGGTGTCCCCAGTCGGCCTGCGGAAAGATCCGCAAGGTAAAGGCGTGATAGAAACCGTCGTCGTCATCATCGTAGGACAGCTCGGTTTCCACGGAGGTGATCCACAGGTCCGGAACAGTACGTCCGTCCGTGGCGATGAGTGCGAAGTCCCGGGTCGGTCGTGAACGGGTCGGGCTGACGCGTTCATCGCCGTTCCCGATAGCGGACTCGATCACAGGTGTTGTCTCCCGGGCCCGCTCGAGAATCTCCGCACCCACCGCCTCGATCGCATCGCTACCGGTGTGACTGACCCGAAAGTCCGTGGGCTTGGTCTCCACTGCACCGAATGCTGTCGTCACCGACAGTGTCAGCAGGCTGGTCAGGATCGCACGGCGTGTTTTTTTCCTGGTCCACATGAGGTTTTCCCCGTATCAGTGAGTTTCGATCTGTGGACAATTAGAACGCAGCGATCCTGAACGCCGGCTGAACGATCCTGACGACGCTATCCGGTCACGAATCCGTACGGGACACACGGAGCCGCCCGCGAGGGCGGAATGACGGGGCAGGGCCGGGGTGAACAGCAGTGGGGTGACCTGTCAGTCTTAGCCGGTCAACAGGGCGCGCGGCGGCGGGCCTTCACATCGATATCGAAAACCGCACCGTGTACAGCGCGGTGTTGCAGGGCATCGCCATCGCCGACGGGCTCGACGGCGACGGGAAAGAACCCGACATGTCTGCCCGACATGCCTGAAAGAAAAGGCACCACGAAGTACTATCGTGCTGCGCCCGGAATCTCAACCTGCCACCGGGTCCGGGCTATGCGGTTTTCGGCCTGAAACGGGATCAACTCGTATCTTCGGAACCTTATGGACCTTGAATCCCTGACCCTCCTGTTCTGGATCTCCGCGGGGGCGATCGTCCTCCTTGCCGGGCTGGTCCACGGTGTGTTCGGGTTGGGGTTCCCGCTGCTGGCGACGCCCTTTCTGGCCATCCTGATCGATATCCGCAGCGCGGTGCTGATCACCCTGTTGCCGACCATGACGGTCAACATTGTCAGCATCCTGCGCGGCGGGCGCTGGTCCGAGAGTATCGGCCGCTACTGGCCCCTGGTGGTGATGATCCCGATCGGGACCCTTGCCGGGACGTGGTTGCTGGTCAGCGTGGATCCGGGCCCCTTTCGTTTGCTGCTGGCCGCGATCATCGTCCTGCACCTCGCCGGCGAAAGGCTGCGCTTCGTCCACGTGCGCTGGGTCCGTGAATCGCCCTGGCTGGCCTATCTGGTGTTCGGACTGGCGGCGGGATTTACTGCCGGGACCGTCAACGTGATGGTACCCCTGCTCGTCATCTTCGCCCTGGAGGTCGGCATGACGCCCCTGGTCATGGTGCAGGTGTTCAATCTGTGTTTCCTGGTGGGCAAGTCGGTCCAGGTCGGGGCGTTCGCCCAGGTGGGACTGTTGACCGGCCCCCTGGCGCTGGCCACGATTCCGCTGGCGGCTGTCGCGGCCGCTGCCCTGTTACTGGGAATGCACTTGCGGGATCGGGTCGAGGGGGAGGCCTGCCAGGGATGGCTGAGGAAGGTGCTGGCGGGCATGGCGGTCGTGCTCACGGTGCAGTTCATCGCCGGCGTGTGGCCGGGCCGAACATGATCCGGGAAGCGGCAGTTGACGCCGGGCGCCTGGCGGCAGCCCCGTCTTTCCTCCCGATTCGTGGGTCCGACAATCGCCTTATCTGGAACCCGCGCGTGACTTGCCCTGAATGAGCGCCTCGGGGTGGCGTTCCAGGTACTGGGCCAGGATGCGCAGCGATCGGGCCGCCTGAGAAAGCTCGCGCAGGGTTCGATAGACCTCGAAGCCCAGGGGGGCGTTTTCGTCCAGGAGGCCCGTCGCGCTCACCGCGGCGCGGCGCGCACTTTCCAGCAGCGCGAGCGTCGCGTCGGAAACAGGCTTGACCTGGTCGTCCATGTTTTTCGTCAGAGCCGAAATTCCCGCGATCGCATCGCGAAACTCGTTGGAAACCGGCCCCAACTGGGCGTTGAGTGAATTTGCCAGGGATTCTCCGGCCACCAGGGTATTGTCGACCCGGTTCATTGTCCCATCCAGGCGGTCGTCCAGCTGGCTCAGAATCTGCTCGAGTTTCTGTGCCGCGACATTGACGTGATCGAGGGTATTGGGGATCTTCGGTGACGAGGCGATCTGGCGAATGGCCGCCAGGGTCTGATCGATGTTCTTGACGATTTCGTCGTAGGGTAGCTCGTTGAATCGTTTCGCCGCGGTGCGGATGATCTCCAGGATCTGATCGGCCGTGGATGGAATGGTCGGAATTTCCAGTACCCGGGGGTCCGCGCTTACCCGGGTCGCGGGGATGTCTTCCCGGTTCGACAGTTCGACGAAAAGTTTGCCCGTCAGCAGGCTCAGCGGAACGAGCTGTGCCCGCAGCCCCCGTGCCACCCCCTGCTCGACCGCCTCCTCCGCCTCGACCGCGTGCAGCGCCTCGATGTGCCCGTTCGTGTCGGTCACCAGAAGCGTCGGTTCCAGCTCGGCGATGACGGGAATGAGCAGGACGTCCCGTTTCGTGTCGTAGACGAGACTGATTCGCGACACCCTGCCGAGGGTCACGCCGCGCAGTTTGACCGGTGCCCCCACGTCCAGCCCGTTGACGGATCCCTGGAAATACATCACCACGGTGATCGTCTGCTTGAACAGCTTTCCCGACCCGAACACG
>JAYENI010000189.1:19849-59313 GCA_034722015.1 Pseudomonadota bacterium | reverse complement strand
TGTCATTAACTATTTTTTATTCATTGTATGAACAGCACAGGGGGCAGGCCTTTTTGTTACTCACATCTCACTTTCAAGTTTTTTCACCGCCCGGCTCACCGTGGCGTAGCTGACGCCGAATGCCTTGCCGACTTCAGTCAGGGTGTAGTGGCCGCTGCGGTAAGCTGTTGCCATGGCGGTATCCCGCGATTCAAACTTGTCTCGAAAATAACCTAGCGGCTTGACCGGCCCCAGCTTTTGTGACTTTGGCACATCCTGCAGAGATTGATCTGGCGAGAGTTTGCACTGCATATCCTTAACAAACTGATCGGATCCCAGGTAGATCTGATTTTTCAACGCTTCCCAGGGTCCTGGTTGTCCCCTGCCTTGCTGGACAAACGCCCGATAAGCTTTCTGTGCCGCGTTTCGGTTCCTGCCAAAGTTCCCCAACACCCAATCTCGGGTCAATGCAGCATGCACTACACCAAGTCCCGCTGTCCCGCGGTAACTGCTCCAGGGCCAGTCTTTTGCAGAACGCACCATTCGTGCCCGTACAGGGTTCAGGACGATATATCGGGACAATTCCAGGAGATAGCTATCACGCTCCACCAGGATCGATTTGAACCGCCCCTGAAAAACGTGCCCTACCTGCAGGTGGTGACGATTGAACGCCTGGGTGTATGTGCCGTTAATATACTTCATCCCTTTCGACAAGCCGGCACTTCGCGTTTCAATCAACAAATGATAGTGATCCGACATCAAGCAATAGGCGTGACACGACCATTGAAAACGGCTACAAGCCGTCGCCAACAGATCCAGAAACATGATTCTGTCGTCATCGTCCCAATAGATGTCCTGGAACGCGTTACCGCGCGCAGTGACATGATATATTGCACCGTCAAACTCTATCCTCAACGGCCGTGCCATCTTCAGCCTCCCTCGTGAGCATTGACCTGAATCTAGTATATCCTCGCGAAATGTCAAACGTAAGGCCTGACCCCTATTTTTCCTGACCCCTATTTTTCCCTCGCGCCGGATGGACGATTCGTTATTCAGTGGGAGGGAAACTGGAAGACGCCGTAGCAAACCCCTCAGGACGAGTCCGGGGTTTCAGCTGGCCAAGGGGCAAATCCAGAAAAAATCCGTCAGGCCGCCTCGAACCGCAGCCACGGTTGGCAGGGAACGGCGCCGGCTGTCGGATGACTGCGTTTTACGGGATTTGCCTCCATGACTTGACGTGTCGCGGCCTGTTGACCGCTACTACTTTCAACCGGCACATTCTGGTATGCCATTTTCCGGCAATCGCCTGAACCACCCGCCGGACCCGGATCTCTTTCGCTATTGTGGAGGTGGCGGAGGGGGTGTGCTTTTGGAAGACGTACCCGGGCCGGCAATCCCGTACGGATACCCGTATGGGCCTGGATAGCCCCATGCACCCCATGGGTGGCCGTATCCGCCCCAGCCATAGGGATGACCGTATCCATATCCATAGGGACGGTCCCAGTACCTCGGGCCATAGTCATATCGATCATATCGATCATACCAATTGCCACCATTCCAACTGTCACTCCACCAGGCGTCAGCCGCGGTTGAGGAAAACAGGCCGCCAATCCCGGTGCAGAGGGCGACAATGGCAAAGCGGTCCTTATTTATCATTGCAACAGGTCTCCTTTCTGGTGTCGGCTCAATCGAATCCGTCGCAGCTCGTTGAATATGAACTTGGCCAATTATAAATAAAATTTCGCCAAGCGAAAATCCGGACAAACATCGTGAAGTGGGCTGGAACTGCAGGCGCAATCGGGAGAAAACATCCCCCGCTGTCGGATGACGTGATGTGGCTGTCCGCTTCTGCCGATTCGTCAACCGCTGGGAAGTAAAATAGAGGCCCCCCAGGCAACTATGGTGCTCGGTGTGGTACCGATCGGCAATGGTCACGCAGCGAACCGCGGTTGCAGGAACCCGTCGCATGGATCGGGATTCAGTCCGACCTGAACCCGATGCGCCGGTGAGAATTGTCGCAGTACGGTTTGTTCGACGATGCCCCGCAGCGGCACAGCCTGACGTCCAGCGTGCGCGTCACCGTGCGCCCGGTGCCGCTGCATATCTCGATGGGACCGCGTAACCGCAGCGGTCCGTTATTGACGGGGCTGACCCGCAGGTCGCCGCCGCGTTCCGACAGCGGTTCGCAGGGGAGGGAGTCGGGCTCCCCGGTCGCGGCGAACCCGGTTTCCTGTTGGGTGTTGTCGCAAAACGGCTTGTTCCTCGACCTGCCGCAGCGGCACAGCGTTGCCCGGACCATGTCGCCCTGACCGTCGATCCGGATCGCGGCCTGAAGGGCGTAGGGACCGTTCTCCCGGATGCGTATCACATTGATCTCCGGCGCCGCCTCTGCCGCGCCACCATCCAGTCGACGGTAGGTAATCGCGCCCGAGGGGCATGAGCGGGCCACGTGGACAAGGTGTTCGACGGTATCGGCCTCGGGATGCAGCCAGGAACCCTCGACGTTGGCAAGGAACACCCGCGGGGCGGACAGCACGCACTGTTGCGAATGGATGCATCGCTTCGTGTCGAAGCGAAGCGTGATGCCCTCACCGGAAGCCTCGTCGATCGCCTCGCCGGAAGAGGGCGATGCCTCGGCCACGGCGCCACTTTTGTTTTCTCCCGTCCTGGGTGTCGCGACGCCGATCGTAAAGTGCCCCTCGTAGCTTTCATGCATGTCCGACAGGGCAAGGGACATCTCATCGAGGCATTCGGCAATTCCAGGCAAGGACGTGTCCTGCCCGATCGCGCGACTCGCAGCGGCAAGTTCGGCGCAGCGCTCGCCGAGGATCTGCGCGGCGTTGGCCTGAACCAATGGCCCGAATGATCGCGGCAGCGCGAAGCTCAAACCGGCATTGACGCCGTCGTGCGGCTCGCCGACTGGCATTCTCGCCGCCGCTTCGCCTGCCGTGCCGAGAAGGGTCATCAGTTCGGCCGAGACGGCGCTTAACCCCTGTCTCAGTCCGCCCGGCAACGGCGTTGGGGCGCATACCTGTACGGTCGTGTGCAGCATGAGACCATAAATGGCGTTCCCCAGATCCACCACGCGTCTGGCCCGCGGGTCGGTGACATGCGCGACGTCGCCGCCATCGGCAAATTCGGTCAGCACCGGATTGACGGCGGCGGGATGGGCCGGAACGAAGCCGGGCCGGTTCTCTCGGAGTTGCCGGAATTCGTCGCGGATCGCCGCGAATCGGGCATAGTGCGAATCGTTGCGGTGGGCCGGCGCCCCCTCGCCCTGCATGACGATCTCTTCGATGGCCTGCATCGCCGCCTCCAGACCCCTCACCTTGATCAGGCCGGGCAACGGAAATTCCGGCGGGGCGATCTGTGCCTCACCGTGACCGACGAAAAGGTTTGCTTCCCCCAGCGTGTCCACAAGCCGGTGTATCGCCCGTGCGATGCCGTGGTAGAGGTGTCCCTGCGAGGTGTAGTCGCGTGGTGTCGGGGTCAGCAGGTCGGGACAGACCGCGCGCCGGTAGCGGGACTCGTGCGCGAAGCCGGCGCCGTCGTCGACGTCGATGTCCTCGGGCTTCTCGATAAACGTGAAATGTGCGATCGACTGTTCATTGAACGGGGCCAGATGAAAATCCACACCGGCGGGGAAATATCCCCGGGCGACGGGAAACTCCGGGCGCCACAGATGCGGCGCGGCGCCGATGGCGGCCAGCAGGTTGTTGACCAGCGCGAGGTGCAGCATTTCCTGCATCGCGACGTGGCGCATCGAGACGCGCCACCGGTCGACGGCTTCTTTCTCTACAGCGGTAAGTCCCTCGCGCTCATCTCGCTTGAGCGTCCACTGTGCGTAGAGATAGGTGCACATGACCGAGTGTTCGAATTCCGCTGCCTCGGTCAGCAGATAGATCAATTCTTCACGGTCGTTGACGACGGCGTCGGATACCGGATTCATTGGATTGCCTTTCGGGTTGCGGGCAATGAATTGCGTGGCGGAATCATCTTTCAGTGCGAGCCTCGCGACCGGCAATCGCAACCTGCGCGGCGGGGTGCACGGGCCCGCCGGTCATACTACACCCTGGTATTTTCAGGTCATACCGCGGTGGTTCGACGGAGGCGGTTGGAATGGGCGAAAGGACGGCAAAGGTGGTCCGGTTCAGCGTTCGCGGGGCAGGACGCGCATGTGAAACCTCTCCACGAACAGCACATACAGGGTCGGAACCACGATCAGCGTCAGCGCCGTCGAGAAGATCAGACCGAAGATCATGCCGTTGGTCATGGGCGCCCACAGCGCGCCGCCGAACAGTGACAGCGGCAGCAGCCCGCCGATGGTGGTCAGGCTCGTCAGGACGATGGGCCGGATCCGGACGCGACCGGCGGCGGCGACCGCTTCCCTCAGAGGCTGACCCTCGGCCACCCTGACCTGGATGAAATCGATCAGGACGATGGCGTTATTGATCACGATGCCAATCAGCGAGAGTACGCCCAGCATTGCCATGAATCCCATCGCCCAACCCGTCACGAACAGTCCCGCCAGTACCCCGATCAGGGCCAGGGGGACCGTGAACAGGATAACCAGCGGTTTGAGAAACGAGTTGTACTGGGTCACCAGCACGATCACGATCAGCACCATCGCAAGGCCGACGGCCCGCACAACCTGTGTCTGGGCCTTTGCGGTCTCCTCGTACTCTCCCCCTTGCGACAGGAAGTAACCCGCCGGAAGCCCCTGCAGGATTTCTTCCAGGGCCGGTTTGATCCGGTTGGCGACGCTGTTGGCCAGCAGGCCTTCCTCGACCCTCGCGCCGACGGTGACGGTCGGCAGGCTGTCGCGCCTTGCGATAATGGCCGGCTCCCAGTCAGGCGCGAGTTCCGCAATCGCATTGAGGGGCACCTTGCCGTACCGGCCGTTGACGAAGATCCCGGACAGGTCGTTCGGGTCCCGGCGTTTTTCGCGCAGCGTCCTCAGCAGGACCGGTATCTGGTGGTCGCCCTCGCGGTAGGTGGTCAGATAGGCCCCCGAAAGCATGGCCCGGGTGGTCAGCGCGACGTCTTCGTTGGTTACGCCCGCGAGGTTGGCGGCATACGGATCGATCCTGACTTCGACCTGGTAGCCGGTGGTGCCCCAGTTGCTGTAGGGCTCGACGGTGCCCGGCGTCTGCTTGAAGACCTTCACCATCTCCCGGGCACTTTCACGCAATACGCCGGCGTCCGGTCCGCTCAGGCGAAATGCAATCGGGTCCTTGATGGGCGGACCGAGCATGAACTCGTCGACGCTGATACGTGCCTGATGAATCCCGGACAGCTTCTCCCGGACCTCCCGCGCGTAGGCTTCGGTCACCTCCGGATCCGTGGTGTTGACCAGCAGGAAGGCCAGGTATGGGTAGTCGTACTCCGGTTCCTGGGTCAGCATCAGCCGGGGCCCTCCGGTCCCCACGAAACTCACCACGCTGGCGAGACGTTCTCGGGTCGTTCCGTCCTCCGTCATGGGACTGGATTCCAGCAGGATGCGTTCCACGTCCCGCGCGATGCCGGATGTCGCGGCGATGGGTGCGCCCTCCGGCAGCCACACCTTGATGAAGAACTGGTCGCGAAGACCGGCGGGAAAGAACTGGTTGCCAATGATGGGCAGCAGGGCCAGGCTGGCGAGAAACAGCGCACCGGCGCCACCGAGCACCGCGCCCTTGTGGTCCAGGCACCAGCCGATCAACCGGTCGTAGTGCGCCGGCGCCATACGGGTGCCGGCATCCGTCTCTGCGTTGACCTCGGGGGGCGGCTTCAACAGCCATCCACACATCAGCGGGGTCACCAGCATCGCCACCAGATAACTGGTGATCAGCGTGGCGGCGACGACCACCGGCAGACTGGAGACGTACTCGCCGACGTTGCCGGCGATGGTGAGCATGGGCAGGAACGCGAAAACGGTGGTCAACGTGGCGGTGAGCAACGGAATGGCGAGGTCCTGCGCGCCCTTGATGATCGCCTCGCGCCGGGGCAAGCCCTCTCGCATCAGGCGCCAGGCGTTGTCGGACACCACGATGGCGTTGTCCACCACCATGCCCAGGGCGATGATCAGCGAGGCGATCGAGAACTGCTCCAGTTCGACCCCCAGATGGCGCACCACGGCGAAGGCGCAGATCATCGAAAGGGGCACGGCGGTCGCCATGATCAGGGCCGGGCGCCAGCCCATGGTCAGCAGGGCCATTCCCAGGACGATGAGCACCCCCTGCAGCAGATTGATCTGGAAGGACTGGATGCGCGTATTGACCTGGCGGGGGAGGTCGTTCACACGCCTCAGGCGGACGTCCGGCGGGAGAAAACTGTCCTCCAGCCTTGCCAGCACGACGTCGACCGCCTCGCTCATGTCCACCACGTTGCGCCCGCTTTTCATCGAGATCCCGATCACCAGTGCGTCGCGGTGCGGCGCATCGGGCGTGGTGACACGGGTGAGCGACCCCGGCGGTTCCTCGTAGCGGCGATCGATGCGCACGGGCAGGTCCCCGAGACGTACCGGCAGCCCCCCGTCGAGACGATCGACGATCAGGTCCCCCATCTGCCGGACCGAGGTGAACTCCCCGGTGGGATCCACCGCGTAGCGGCCGCGCGCGGTGTCCATTTCTCCGCCCGGGTGGAGAATGTTGCGCGCCTCGAATAACTCCCGCAGCCGGCCGGCGCCCAGTGCGAGTCTGGCCCAGTCGGCGCTGTCCACCTCCACGTAGATGCGTTCGGGCTGCACGCCCCACAGATCCACCCGGGCCACCGGGTCGACGAGTTCGAGTTCATCCTCGATCCGTTCGGCGAGTACCTCGAGTTGCCGGGGCGAGTAGGGGTGTTCGATGGCCTCCTGACCCGGTACGGGTGTCTGGTGCAGGGCCAGCACGATCTCGTAGACGTTGCCGAAATCGGAATTGACCCACGGGGCGCCGGCCCCGTTCGGGAGTCGCGGCCGGACCGGCTCGACCTTGGCGCGGACGTCGTCCCATACCTGATCGGTGTCGGTGACCGCGTCATCGGCGGTGACCTGGATTATCGACAGCCCCACCAGTGACTTCGAGCGGATGGTTTCCACCTCGGCAATGCCGGCGATCGCCTTCTCCAGGGGATCGGTCAACAGCTCCTCGACCCGGGCCGCCGGCGCCCCCGGCCAGCGGGTGAGCACCAGGGCGTCGCGGATGGTGATCTCGGGATCCTCGCGCCGGGACATGTCCGCGAAGTTGAACAGCCCCGATGCGAACAGGACCCCGACGAAGGCGAGAACCACCGAGCGATGCGTGAGGGCGAAGCGTGGAAGGTTCATGGGTTCACCCGTTCCTGCCCGACCACCGTGACCGGCTGACCATCGGACACGAAGTGCACACCGCCGACGATGACCTCGACGCCGGTCCCGATGCCGTCGCCTGATATTCGCCGCAACTCGTGAAAGGTGTCGTGGACCTCTACGGCCCTGTCCCTAGCGGTGGCCTCGTCCAGCACGAAGACCCGGTGCTGCCCGTCGATCGCGGTGATGGCGTCCACCGGCACGTAGAACCCTTCGGCGGTGGTATCCACCACGATACTCACGGGCACCAGATCACCTGGGCGCAACAGCCATTGCGTGCGCCCGATCGCCAGGCCGTCGAGATGCCCGGCACGCGGGCCGATCACCAGAAAATCACCCTCGCGAAGCTCGCCGGCCGACTCCAGAGCGCGGAAGTTCCACTTGATCACCGTCATGTACTGGTCGCCGAGGACCACTTCGACCTTGTCCGGCACGTGGCGACCCACGGCGCTGCGTTCCGAACCGGCGTGGAAACTGACTCCCGGCAATCGCAACACCCAGGTCTTGCCGTCCTCCCGGTAAATGGCGTCGATGGGAACAAACAACGGTCCGGCTTCTCCCTGGTAGCGCCGGGCCACCGGGAGAAAATCCGTGACGACCGGCAGGCCGCGCGTGGCAGGATCGACCTGATCGACGCGGCGGCGCGCGTTTCGAGCCATGAGATCGATGCGAAACGTTCGTGTGTCCGGGTCGGCCACCGCACCCTTCTCGTACACCAGCGCATTCACAGACGTCGGCTCGCCTTCGGGACGCAGTGGATCCTTCGGGTAGAGCAATGCGGGATCGCCGGTCTGGATGCGACGGTCGTCATCGGCCGACACCGCGACGTGCACCTGGATCGGATCCATCAGACTCAGGGTCACGACCGGTGTGCCTTCCGTAACCACCGCACCCTGGCTTACGTGCAGGCGGGTCACCCGCCCGGAGAACGGCGCCACCAGCTCGGTGTCGTCAAGGTCTTCCCTTGCTCGTTTCAGGGCCTCGGTGATCTCGTTGATCCTGGCCTCGCCTTCGGCCTTGCGGGCGAGCAGGCTGTCATAGCGACTCTGCGCATCGTCGACCGATTGCTCCGACCCCGTGCCCCTGGCGAAGACCTCTTTCTGTCGGCGCAGGACCTTTTTCGCCAGATCCAGCTCGGCCAGCACCGATCTCAGGGCCTGTTCGGCGGCCTCGAGACGGGCCACGGTGGCATCGACCTGCAGGCGGTATCGGGTGTCGTCCAGCTTCGCGATCACCTGCCCCGGGGTGACCTCCCTGCCGTTCTCGTCGAACGCGGGACCCAGGACTTCCTTGCCCTCATCGAGCACCCGCAGCACCCGGCCCGAGACCTCGAACCCCACCTTCTCCTCGCGATAGAGTCGTACTGCCCCGGTCAGCCGTTTTTCACGGGAAAAGTTCCGCGTCTCGAGCGGCAGAACCGTCACGGGGCGGGGTTTCATGCGGGGTTCGACCCCGTTCGATCCGTGTTCGGAGCAGGCGGTGACCGCCACGGCGATACCGGAGAGGACCGCAAGCAGGCGATAGGTACGCATTTGACTGATTCTCCATTCGGGTGTTCGACTAAGGCGATTTCTGGAAATTCACATACCAGCCTGCTTGTCTTTTCGTCCGTCTTCGGCGTTGCGGCAACGGTTGCATAGTTCGACTATGCGCCCGTTTCCGCGCCTTGAAGCCGAACGAAAATCCTGCGCAATCTGGTATGTCAATTTCCGGCAATCGCCTAACCGTAGCGGCGGATGCCTTCGGAAGGCGCCGGCGGATCTGTTTCCGTCCGCCTGCCGGTTGCATCCAGGATCAGGCGAACCAATGTTTCCGGGGCGTCCAGCGACAGAAAGTGCCCGCCACCCCTGACGGTCGTCATCCCGGCCTCTGGGATGGCGCTCAGGTTCGCCTCCCGTTCCCCGGGTCGGGACCCGTCGTATTCGCCATAGATCAGGTTCACGGGCACCCTGATCCGTCCGTATTCCTTGGCAATCGCCTTGAGTGCATCTGCACCTATTAGGTCCGATCGGGGGATTCCGATGGCGGGAGCGTTCCCGTTAAAGGTTGAGCCACAACCGGCACGGTGGCGATTCCGGGAGGGTCCGATCGCGTAGCGGGACATTGCATCCAGCCGGCGATTCATGGACGCGCACCCTCCACCAGCTTTCCGAGGTCCTGCCGAAGGCGATCTGCACGACGCGCCCCCAGGATGGAAAGGACCTGCGTCTGGGCCTGTTCCCACAGGGGAAGGGCCTCACGCAATCGGGCTCGGCCGGACGCTGTCAATGTGACGGTACGTTGCCGGCGGTCCGCGCCCGGCGCGATCTCTATCAGCCGCTCCTTGTGCAAGGGCTTGAGATTACGCGTCAATGTGGTGCGGTCCATGACGAGCCGCCCGGCGAGCTGCTTGATCGTCGCACCGCCTGACAGCGCCAGGGCGTTGAGCAGGGAGAACTGGGTGCCGCGCAACCCCGTCGGCGCCAGCACCTCGTCGTAGACCTGGGCGATCACGCGCGCCGCCTTGCGTACGCTGAAGCCGATGCATTCGGAGGCGGCCACGTGGCACAACGCTGGAACAGATTTCCGGGCAGATGCGTTCATGTAAGTGTATATACACCTATATGGCGGATTCGTCAATCAGCCGGTGGTCCCGGCCGGCGGCGACCCGATGCCGTGCTATGCTTTTTGACCTTTTTTCATGGATCGGCGGGGTCGATGGCGCATTCGTTCACTTATCTCAGGGCCGGACGAGGATACCTCTGCAGGCAGCGGTTCCTGCCGGGTGTCCTGTGGCGCCTGAATGTTTCCGACGGTGGTTCCCTGCTCGCTTCCCTGCGAGTGCCCCCCGGATTCTGGAAACGGGCAGTTCTCGCCAGGTTGCGCCCGCTGTTGTGGCGCGATGACGGTCGGAAGGTGGTCCTGCCCGTCGTTGGTGACTACTGCATCCCCGTGCACAAGGGATACAAGGTGTTTGACCTGGCGCGAGGGAGCGTA
This sequence comes from Pseudomonadota bacterium, assembly GCA_034722015.1. GTDB lineage: Bacteria > Pseudomonadota > Gammaproteobacteria > JAJDOJ01 > JAJDOJ01 > JAJDOJ01. The sequence continues at coordinate 49,049 of JAYENI010000189.1, read as the reverse complement.
TTCAAGCTGTTCGAGGACGACGGAAGCGAGCAGGCCTTCCGGGCCGAGCTGGTGCAGGCGGTCAGGGCCGGGCAACTCGACTTTGCGCCGGCGGTCCGCAGCGCGGACGAGGACCGGTTCTGGTACGAGGAAGAATACGTCCGCGGGACGATCGGTCACTTCCTGCCGCCGACGCAACGCCGGGCGTTGCTCGTTGACAGGACTGACGAGTTCGTGGCGTGTCTGGGCGCTGTTGCGGCGGCGGCCAACGGCGGCGCGATATCCAGGGAACGCTACACGCACCAGACCGCGCGTTACCTCCGGGGCCGGTGCAACACCGTCAGGCGCGAGTCGCCCGAGGCGGCGGCAGCGATCGAGGAGTGGACGGATGCCAACGTGGCGCCGATTTACGAGGGCGGGGATGCGAATCTGGCGCTGGTCTTTTCACACGGGGATTTCTCCCTGAAGAACATCGTCATTGATGTCGGGGACAGGATCAGGGTGATCGACTGGGAGCATGCCGCTCCTCGCAGCGTGTATCACGATTTCTGCAACCTGTTCGTCACGGAGGTCTACTACCAGAGGGCGGCGGGGGAGCCGTGGTTCATGGACAGTGTCCCGGACGCCGCGTTGCGACTGGAGACCGTGTTGCGCGAGAGTGACCGGCATTGCGGACGATTGTTCGGCGAGGAGGGAAGGGTGCTGCGTCACGTGTACTACCTCGAGCGGATGCGCATGCTGCTCGAGAGACGCATCGACGGGAACCACATCAAGGTCATCCAGCGGTCCATCGAGGCGTTTCAGGAATTCGAGGCGCTGTGGGACGGTTGAAGGCCGTCCCGGCACGCGGCGTCCAGCGCGAGTCTGCGGTTGCCGTCCGTCAGTAGGGATCATCCAGGCGCAGCAACACCTCGATCGATTCGCGAAGTCCGGAGATCCGGGATTCCAGCGCCGGCCCGCTTTCTCCCCTGTCGACGGCGGCTTCCAGTTCGCCGGCGCGGGTCTGCAGGACCTCGGCCGCGCAGTACTTCGCGCCCCCGCGAACCTTGTGCGCCATCTCTCCAAGCGCCACCGTGTCCGGGTTCTCGTCGTTCAGCATCGGCAACCGGGATTTGAGATCGATCTTCAGCATGCCGAACAGTTCGCGGGCCAGGTCGCGGTTTCCCCCGGCGAGCCTGACCGCCTTTTCCGAATCCAGTACCGGGACTGCTTCGTCAGCGCGGATTTCCGTCGCCCCGCTGGCCCGGGCGGGTCTCCCGGACGTCTTGCCTTTCAAAAGCCTCAGGGTCGTGGCGATGAGTTCCTGTTCGGGGACGGGCTTGGTCAGACAACGGTCGAACCCGGATCGCAGGCACTGCTGCATCCTGTCGGGTACGGCATCCGCCGTGAGCGCGATCGCGGGAATCCCGGGAGAGGTTTCCCTGATGACCCGCATCGCGCTGATGCCGTCGAGGTTTGGCATGTGAACGTCCATGATGACGACGTCCGGCGCCTCGGCGCTGGCCCGCTCGACGGCGTCGCGGCCATCCACGGCCTGGATGACCTGTCCGTTGTTGCGCGAGATGTAGACTTCCAGGAGGCGCCGGTTGATCTCGTTGTCGTCGGCCACGAGTACGCGCGCCCCGTTGAGGTCCTCTTCCCGGGCTGCTTCCCCTGTCTCCCCGGTGCTGCGATCCTCCGCCGGAGCCGTCCCGGTGGACCGCTCGACGAGCATCGCGTGCAGGCGATGTGGTGAGATCAGATTATTTATGTGGGTGAACCCGGACGAGGAGGACAGGTCCCGCCGGTAAGTCACGTCGTGCAGGAAAAAGGTCGCTGCCGGCGCGTCCGCCAGACGGCTGAAGGAGATCTGCAGGTCCGTGTCCACGTCGCTTCGGATCATGTAATAGAGGATGAACGCGGTATCGGGTGAGGCGTACTCGGTCAGGAAGGCCTCCACGCTTTCGGTGCGGCGGACCTCGAGTCCCCACGCCTTCAGCAGTCTCTGTGTGTAGTCGGCACGCGTCGGGTTGCGGTCGAATATGAGGGCCCGCTTGCCGCGAAGGGGGAAAGAGCCGGTATAGCCCCGACCTGCCTGCGCATCGAACGGCACGGTGAACCAGAAGGTGGAGCCCGCTCCGGGAGTGCTGTCGAACCCGATTTCCCCGCCGAGCTTCTCGATGAAATGGCGCGATATCGAGAGCCCCAGTCCGGTGCCTCCGTGTTGGCGGGTGAGCGAGTCGTCGACCTGCTGAAAGGGTTTGAAGACCTTGTCGATGTCGCCTTCCTCGATGCCGCAACCGGTGTCGATGATGCGAAATTCCAGTGTGCCGCCGGTATGCGCGCCGCCGTCATGCCGACTTTGCAATTCCAGCGCCACGTGTCCCTCGCGGGTGAACTTGATCGCGTTGCCGAACAGGTTGATGAGCGCCTGGCGGATCCGTTGCGGGTCTGAACGAATCTCCAGGGGAATGGCGGGGTCGATGTAGACCAGCAGGTCGAGTCGTTTCTCCTGGGCCGTTTTCTTCAGCAGGCTGACGATTCCCTCGATGAGTTCGTAGATGTTGAAGCGGGTCTCGCTGACCTGCAGTTCGCCCGACTCGATCCTGGAGTAGTCGAGGACCTCGTTGATCAGCACCAGCAACTCGGAAGCGGAACGCCGTATCGTGGCGACATACTCGGTATGCGCATCGTCGATGCGATAGTCGCCGAGCAGGTCCGCGAATCCGATGATCGCGTTCATCGGGGTTCGCAGCTCGTGGCTCATGTTGGCCAGCAGCCGTGACTTGGAAAGGCTGGCCTGATCCGACTGGATGCGGGCGATCACCAGTTCCTCGTTGCGGCGATCGATCTCGTCGATCCGTCGCTGCAGTCGGGCGGTCGCCATTCCGACCGCCCGCGACTGCTTCTCCCGTGAGGCATCGATGCGTTGGGACATGTCGTCGATGCCCCGCTCCAGGGCCGCGATCTCGCCGGTTTTGAGATGTCTGTCGGTGGATTGGCCGCCTTCGGGTTCCAGTGTCGCAAGGACTCGCCCGAGAGGGCGGGATACGGCGCGGGCCACGGCGAAACAGGCCAGGGTCGCGGTTCCCAGTATCAGCAACGCGACGAGGATCGCGCGGGTTATCACCTCGACCCGGGCATCGTTCAGCAAGGCGGTGGACAGGGTCACGCCGACCGTACCGGCGGGAATCGCATCGGGGCGAGGCTGCGTCTTCGGATCCCGTGGTATGGGTTCGCGAAACATGATCGTGCCGGTACCGAATACCGCCTCTATCAGCCGCGTCATGGGGCCTGACGGGCCGATCGGTGTCTGCGCGCCGGACTGTGCCAGTTCTACCAGCGTCTCACCGTCGAGACTGGTAATCGACACGGCGGCTACATTCGCCCGTTGAAGTGTCGATGAGGCGACCTCGAGGAGCTGATCGAAGTCGGCGTCCCGGATTGCCTTGGCGGCGGCGACGGCGGTCAGTCTTGCCGTTTCGCCTCCGCGCTCACGCATGTCCTCCTCGAGGTCCCCGAGGGCATGTACGGCGTAGTACACGGTGACGCTGAGTGCCAGCAGGGAGACCGGCAGGATGGCCAGGAACACCACGCGGTCGATGATCTTCCAGGATTTCATGGGGCGCGATAGTGACACCGCAGGCGTGGCAGGACAAGCGAACACGCGGTTCCCGGCGCGGGCGTCGATCCCGTCATGGTCCGCACGGGCCGCCGCGGCCCTCCCCGAGACGTTACAATGCGTCGTCTATCGGGAAGAACAGAGTGACGCCATGGACATCCGAACCGTGGAGGAATGCATAGGGAACACACCGCTGGTCAGGCTGCGGCACCTCGTCGATGCACCGGAGGTCAACGTCCTGGCAAAACTCGAGGGCAACAACCCGGCGGGTTCCGTCAAGGACCGCCCGGCGATGGAGATGGTCCGGGAGGCCGAGGAGCGCGGCGCGATTCGCCCGGGTGACACCCTGATCGAGGCGACGAGCGGAAACACCGGCATCGCCCTGGCGATGGCCGCGGCGGTTAAGGGCTACCACATGGTCCTCATCATGCCCGAAACCATGAGCGAGGAGCGCCGTGCCGCGATGCTCGCCTACGGTGCGGAGATCATCCTGGTTTCCGCGAAGCAGGGCATGGAGGGGGCGAGGGATCGGGCCATGGCACTGGAGCGTGAGGGCAGGGGCCGCCAACTGGACCAGTTCTCCAGCCCGGCCAACCCGCTCGCCCATTACAAGGGCACGGGCCCCGAAATCTGGCGGGACACCGGGGGCGGGATTACGCATTTCGTCAGTTCCATGGGGACCACGGGGACCATCATGGGGGTATCCCGTTACCTGAAGGAGCGTAATTCCGGGGTGCGTGTCGTTGGCGTGCAACCGGCCGAGGGCGCCAGGATCCCGGGTATTCGCCGCTGGCCGCCCGCCTACCTGCCATCGATCTACGAGCCGGAGCGTGTGGACGAGATCATCGACGTGACCGGCGAGCAAGCGGAGTCCACGATGCGCGCCCTGGCGGCCCGCGAGGGTATTTTCTGCGGCGTATCGGCGGGTGGCGCGATGGCGGTGGCGCTGAGGATCGCCGAGGGTGTCCGGCAGGCGACGATCGTCGTGATCATCCCCGATCGGGGCGATCGTTACATCTCGACGGGGGTATTTTCAGGTTCATGAACGTGATGGTTTTCGATATTGAGACCGTACCCGACACGGATTCCGGGCGCGACCTGTTCGCTCTGGACGGGTTGTCGCCGGGGGACATCGGCAAGGCGATGGCGCACCTGCGGCAGCAGAAGACGGGCAACGAGTTTCAGCCGCTGCACCTGCACCGTGTCGTCGCGATCTCGGTGACCCTTCGGTCAAGAGACAGTTTCCGGGTCTGGTCCCTCGGAAATCCCGATGCGTCGGAAGAAGAACTGGTTCGCCGCTTCTACGACGGTATCGATCGTTACTCCCCCGACCTCGTTTCCTGGAACGGCAGCGGATTCGACCTGCCGGTGTTGCACTACCGGTCCCTGCTGCACGGCGTGGCCGCCCCGCGCTACTGGGAGGTCGGTAACGAGGACCGCGCCTTCCGGTACAACAACTATCTGGGTCGATTTCACTGGCGGCACCTCGACCTGATGGATGTCCTGGCAGGATACCAGATGCGTGCAGCGGCCCCGCTCGACCAGGTGGCCTCGATGTGCGGGTTTCCGGGGAAGATGGGCATGAGCGGCGCGAAGGTCTGGGACGTATGGCTCGAGGGCGGTATCAATTCCATCCGGGACTATTGCGAGACCGACGTCCTCAATACGTATCTGGTCTATCTGAGGTTCCAGATGGTTCGCGGACACATCGACGCCGCAGGTTACGAGCGCGAATGTGAACTGGTAAAGGACACGTTGCAATCCTCCGGAAAGCCTCATCTGGAACAGTTTCTGGTGGCCTGGAACGGGGCTCCGGGTGATATCGCGCGGGAACCTCTGACAGATTGACTGCCAGGGGGGAGGAGTTACCTGTTGCTCCTTCCCCTTTGAGGGGGAAGGCCGGGATGGGGGTGGGTGCACGGGCCGGCTCGGTGCCGGCTGCAAGTCTCGACCCCCCTCCCAACCTCCCCCCTGCCAGGGGGGAGGAATTGCCTGTTGCTCCTTCCCCCTTGAGGGGGAAGACCGGGATGGGGGTGGCTTCAGGAAAGGGTACGAATCCTGCGGGTTCGACTCAGGTGGGGCGGCTGCGCTGCGAACCGTTCAGGCCGCGTGCAGGCTTTCCAGCTCGGCGTAACCGCCTAGTGCCTCGACCAGTCGGTTGAGCATGCGGGACAGTTCCAGGTTCATGATGGCGAAGTCGCCGTCGAAGCGTTCGGCGGCGGTCTCCGCTTCCAGGTCCGAGGATTCGTTCTGGATCATCTCCAGAAAGCGGAGCCGTTTCAGCGCCAGCCCCTCGTCCAGAACGAACGAGATACGGTCGTCGAAGGTCAGTCCCAGCCGGGCGACGCGCTTGCCGGCGGTGAGGTGCGCGCGGATCTCCTTGCTGAAGAGGTCCTGCTTGCGGATGCGGACCGTGCCACCGTCTTCTTCGGGCTCGCGCAGGTCGCATTCGTCCTCGATCACGAGGTCGCTGGCCGTGGCACCCCGGTCCAGCCAATCCGTCATCACGGCGCCGGGCGCCTGCGCGACCGCCAGGGGCACGAGGGACAGCGAGCCGAGTGTCTCGCGGAGCAGGCCGGTGAGTTCGTCGGCCTTCCTGGGGCTGCCCGCATCGACGATCAGCCAGCCGTCGCCCGCGTCGTCGCGGGTGTCGATATAGGCGAACGTCCTGGTGCTTTTCGTGAAGGCCCTGGGAAGCATCTCCAGCACGACGTCGTCCTTCAGGCTCAGGCGTTCCCGGTTTCGTACCTTGCGTCCCTCCTTTTCCTCGATCTCCGCCGCCCTGGCCTCTACCACTTCCCTGACCGCGGCCGCCGGCATGATTTTCTCCTCCCGGCTTGCGCAGATCATCATGCAGCCGTTGGTCACGTGGACGTTCTGTCTGCCGAGGCGGCCCAGCGGCGGGGCCCAACCCGTGTAGAAGGGCTCCAGCGCGCCGACGGAGCGGGCGGCCCGCTCCGAGAGCCTTGCGTCGAGTTCGTCCGAGGAGAGTGTGAACGGCCGGGTAAAGCGATAACAGAAGAGGTTTTTGAACCACATGTTGGTGCCTGTCCTCGATCGGGTTACGGCGATTGCCGGAAAATGACATACCAGATTGCGCCGGATTTTTGTTCGGCTTCAAGGCGCGGAAACGGGCGCATAGTCGAACTATGCAACCGTTGCCGCAACGCCGAAGACGGACGAAAAGACAAGCAAGATGGTATGTGATTTGACAGAAATCGCCTAAGGGAATGGGCCGCGAATTCTGCCCAACGTTTCCGATTGTCGCAAGACGGCAGGTGACGGCGTCGCATCCGGATTGTCGGCACAGGTTGACGGTGTAAGTATGACTACGTATCGTTCGCCGACGGGGCGTCCTGTGGACGCCCCGTCTTCTTTTGGCCTAAATAAATTTTCAGGGGGACTTCAATGTCATTGTTCAAACGCTCGGTCGCCGAATTCATCGGCACCTTCTGGCTGGTTCTGGGCGGCTGCGGCAGCGCCGTGCTCGCGGCCGCGTTTCCCGAGGTGGGCATCGGCCTGCTGGGCGTCTCGCTCGCCTTCGGCCTGACCGTTCTGACCATGGTCTACGCCATCGGTCACATCTCCGGTTGCCACCTGAATCCCGCCGTCTCCGTCGGTCTGGCGGCGGGTGGCCGGTTCGGGTTCCGCGACGTGCCCGCCTATGTGCTCGCGCAGGTACTTGGCGCCACCGTGGCGGCGTTTGTGCTCTGGTTCATCGCCAGCGGCACGGCAAGCTACGATCTGGCCGTCAACGGACTGGCTGCGAACGGCTACGGTGAACACTCTCCCGGCAAGTACTCGATGACGGCAGTCCTGGTCACCGAGATCGTCATGACCGCGATGTTCGTGTTCATCATCCTCGGTGCGACCGACCGGCGTGCGCCGGCGGGCATGGCAGGTGTCGGGATCGGGCTGGCGCTGACACTCATCCATCTGGTCAGCATTCCGGTGTCCAATACCTCGGTCAACCCCGCCCGCAGTACCGGGCCGGCGCTGGTGGTCGGTGACTGGGCCCTGGGGCAGTTGTGGCTGTTCTGGGCGGCACCGATCGCGGGGGCGATCATCGCCGCGCTCGTTTACCGGTTCCTCGAGACGGCCGATGAACCGCAGGAGATCGAAAAGCTCGGCGGCGCATCACAAAGGGGGTAGGCAGGGTCGGTCGCCGCGGCGTGCATCCCGTGATCCCGGGCCGCACGCCGCGCGCAAATGCTGCGAAATTCGCATAACCGGTAGACTCCCCGGGTGCCAGGGCGATTTCTGTCAAATGACATACCAGCCTGCTTGTCTTTTCGCCCGTCTACGGCGTTGCGCCAACCGTCACGTAGCTCGCTATGCTCCGGTTGGCGCGCCTTGAATACGAACGAAAATCCGGCGCATACTGGCATGTCATTTTCCGGCAATCGCCTAGAGTGACCGAAACAGGGGACGCGTGGATCAGGGAGAACCGGTAGCGGGGTTCCCGGGTGTGCGGCGAAGCCCGATCAGCGATTTCGTTCTTTTCCGGTCGCCAGCGCGGCCGGTGCCGTTTGAAAAATTGGGGGCCACGACATGACCACACCCACCGAAGAAGTCACCGAAACGATCAGCAAATCGGTCGATTTTCTGACCAAGACGGACTGGCTCGGTGAATACCTCATTCCCTGGGGGACGCGGATTGTATTCGCGCTGATCATCTTCATCGTCGGGCGCTGGATCGTCAAGGCGATGGTCAAGGCACTTCGCCGTGCACTGGCCAAGGCCAACATGGACCAGATGCTGATCAATTTTCTCAGCAACATTGCCTACATGGCGTTGCTGGTGGTCGTGGTGCTGGCGGTACTGGAGCAGCTCGGGGTCAATACCACTTCCGCTCTGGCGGTATTCGGCGCCGCCGGTCTGGCCATTGGCCTGGCCCTGCAGGGTTCCCTGTCCAACTTTGCCGCCGGCGTGATGCTGGTGTTCTTCCGCCCCTTCAATACCGGGAATTTCGTCGAGGTGGCGGGTGTCACCGGCATCGTGGAAGAGATCCGTATTTTCAGCACCGTGCTAAGGACCCCGGACAATCGCGAGATCATCATCCCCAACGGGCAGATCAATGACGACAAGATCGTCAACTTCTCGGCCCGCGACACGCGGCGCATCGATCTGGTCCTCGGTATCGGATATGGAGACGACATCGGAAAGGCCAGGCAGTTGATCGAGGAGATCATCTCTGGCGATGAACGCATACTTGCCGATCCGGAGCCCCAGGTCATGTTGCTCGAACTGGCGGACAGCAGCGTCAATATCGCGACGCGGCCCTGGGTCAGGAGTTCCGACTACTGGGCCGTGCGGGCCGACCTGCTGGAGAAGGTCAAGGCCAGCTTCGACTCGAACGGTATATCAATCCCCTATCCGCAGCAGGATGTCCATCTGGTGAGCGACAAGGCAGCCTGATCGCGATCGGGGAAGCGGTTTGGCGGCGGGGTCGGGACGATCCCGCCGCCCGTGACGCGATACGGCCGTCGTGGTTCACCCAATCCGCTGAACGCCGGGTGTTCGCTGTGGTTTCTGCGGGCCCGACAGGGAACACGTTCCGGACGCGAAGATGAATCGTACGAGTTCGAATTTGGGCAACGATCACAAACGGACGCGGTTCGACCGTTTCGGACGTTCTCCCCGGCCGGACAGCCGACATGGCTCGGGCAGACGCGGTGCGGCCGTCGCCGCAGTGGTCATCACCGTGGGCCTGTTACTCGTTGCCTGGTACCTGGTCCTGCTCATCGAGGGGCGGAACCTCGAACATCACCGGGCGATCCTGATCCATCGCCTCAGTGAAATCCGGGCGAATCTCGAGTCCGGGATCAATCACACCCTGCATCTTACCGTGTGGCTCGGCGCTCACGTCGCAATTCACCCGGACATCGATGAAAAGGCGTTCCAGGCACTCGCCGGGGGACTCTTTGGGCAGTCCGAAAACGTGCGTAATATCGGGCTCGCCAGGGACGGTGTCATCCAGTTCGTCTATCCCATCGCCGGCAACGAGGGGGTGATCGGGATGCAATACGACGAGATTCCGGAGCAGTGGGAAGCGGTAGAACGCGCGATCCGGCATCGTACGACGGTAGTGGCCGGTCCCCTGGCGCTGAAACAGGGCGGAACGGGCATTATCGGTCGTACTCCGATCTACCTGCCCGGAGAAGACGGCTCGCTGGGTAAAGGCGCGTTATGGGGCCTGAGCAGTATCGTGGTCGATTCGGATTCGCTGTTTCGGGACGCCGGGATGAAGGGAAGGGACGAATCGTTTGGCTATGCCCTGCGTGGCCGCGATGCCAAAGGGGCCGGCGGCGCGGTATTTTTCGGTGATCCCGCGGTGTTCGACGCCGATCCCGTCTTACTCGACATCTTATTGCCGGAAGGCTCCTGGCGACTGGCCGGTGCGCCCCTGGAGGGCTGGAAACGGGCCAGTGAGATCCCGATCTTCGGGTATACGCTCATATTTCTGGTGCCGTTGGCCTTTGGTGTGTTGATCTATCTGGTGCTTGCAGAGCGCAACCAGATTCGATTTCTCGCGCTGCATGATCCGCTGACGCAGTTGCCGAATCGCCGGCTCCTGGCGGACAGGGTGAATCAGGCCATGACCCGGGCGAAACGTCAGGGTGGGCACAACGTGCTCGTGGCGATGGACCTGGACGACTTCAAGGGGATCAACGACCGTTACGGTCACGGCGGTGGCGATCTGATTCTGAAACAGGTCGCCCGGCGTCTCATGGACAGTGTCAGGGACAGCGATACCGTCGGGCGGATCGGCGGCGACGAGTTTATTGTCTTCCTCGAGGGCGTGTCGGGACGGGAGGTCGCGGTGCGGGTGGTCGAGACAATTCTGGAGAATCTCGGTCGTCCCATGGACCCGGGAATAGGCGGGTTCGTGGGTATCGGGGTCAGTATCGGTATTGCGGTCCACCCCCGGGACGGCAGTTCACTGGAAGAACTGATCCTGCTCGCGGATCGGGCCCTCTACGTTGCCAAAGCCTCAGGCAAGGCGACCTACCGTTTTCATTCCCGCTGGACCTGAAGCGATGCACAGGCCATGGTTTTCCTGAGTAGCAGCGTGGGGTCGGCCGGCCTTGTACGACATGGCTCCGGGAGCGAACAGGGGCATGGACTCGTGTCGGATGGCGAATACGCAATACCTTTTTTGTAAACCGAAGGAGAGTAGAGTGATGAATGCGATGGATCTTCTGGGTGCAGTGATGAATTCCGGTGGCATGAGCCGATCGACGGAGCAGCGGGTCGAAAACTCGTTCGGGTTCCCGGGCGGACCGGGCCGGGGCGGTGCGCAGGGAATGCCTTCCGGCGCGAATGCGGGATCCATGATGGATATCCTGAAGAAGGTGGCGGGATCGATGGGGACCTCTGCCGGAACCGGTGGCGGCGGGTTGCTCGGTTCCCTGGCAGGCGCCGTGCTGGGCGGGGGCGGCGCGCAGCGTCAAGCGGCGCCCCGTTCGATGGGGAGCGGATTGATGGCCATGCTCGGCGCACTTGCCGCGCAGGCATTGCAAAATGCCGGCGCCGGGGGAGCTGCCGGGGCCACGGCGTCGGGGGGGACGGGTTCGCTGGATGATTTGATCGCGGGGTTTCGCAAACCGGAGGGTCGTGAAGAGGAAGAAACGCTCGAGAACATGGCCCTGCTTACCGTCAAGGCGATGGTCAACGCCGCCAAGGCCGACGGCCGCATCGACGACCAGGAGATGCAGAACATCGTGGGAAAGGTAAAGGAAAACGGGGTGACACCGCAGGAGCAGGCGTTCCTTCTGGAGGAAATGCGCAAGCCGATGGAAACCGAGGCGATTGTCAGCGCCGCCGGCAATCCGCAGATCGCGGCCCAGGTCTATTCTGCATCACTGTTGGCCATCGAACTCGACACCGACGCGGAGCGTCGTTACATGGACGGGCTGGCCCGTTCTCTGCGACTGGATCCGAATGTCGCGCAATATTTGAGGGCCTCGGTAGGCATACAGGCATAGCGGGTTCGACGACATTCGAACCGGCGGGCGGGGAGTTTCGTCTCTTCCGCGAGCGTAGCGCGGGTACTCGGGCGTGCAGTCGGCGACCTCAGGGTTGATCACGGACTTTTCTCCACCTATGGCGGGGTGGGGTCAATGTCGCCCTGTCACAGGCAAGCGGAATCCGGGACAATGGAATCGACAGGACGGTATTGTTGACCTGACCGGCCACGCGGGAATACCGGCGCCGGCCGGGCCAACGCGATGAACAGAGGGGGTGCGACGGTGAAAAAACTTCTGGTAGCCATCGACGATTGCGAAGTCACGACGATAGAATCACCGGCGATGCAACGCGTTATCGAACTGGCAGGTGCTTTTTCGAGCCGGGTATGGCTCCTCCATGTCGTTCCCGAACCACGGCCGGGGCCGTTCAACGTGGATCGCAAGGCCTTGCGTGAGGGTTTCGCCGATGAGTTCCACCATGAGCATCAGCATCTCCAGCAGCTGGCGCAGTGTTTGCGCGTAAGGGGGGTTGATTCCTGCGCGCTCCTGGTCGAGGGACCTCCGGTCGATACCATTCTGGAGAAATCGAAACAACTCGGGGTGGACCTCGTGATCCTCGTCTGTCGAAAGCACGGCAGTTTATTCGGTGCCCTGACGGGTGCGCCGCGGGAACGTCTGCTGGGTCGCTGCCCGCGACCGATCATGTTTGTCCCCGAGGGCTGAGACGAGGCGTTCCGACGCGAGCCGGTTCAAGCAGTCGTTAATCGGAACCGGGCTTCAGGCGATCCGCCCGCGACTAGTGGTGTTGGTTGACGCGCCAAGCCATTTAGGCGATTTCTGTCAATTGACATACCATCCTGTTTGTCTTTTCGTCCGTCTTCCGTGTTGCGACAATTGTAGCGGACCCCGGATTCGGACCGCGTCGACCCCTCGTATCCTCCGTTCGCAGTGTTGCCGGCAGGCAACAGCTGACTGATTTTCTTCCAGAACCCCCCCGTTTCCTCACCTTCCCCATGTCCGTTGACCGGAGTCTCGGTGCTCGGGTCTACCGGCCAACTCCAGAAACTTCTTGAAACGGACCTGAACCCCCGGTTTCTGTGGTAGATGCCGGAGAGTTAATAAACAGTAATATATGGATACGCTAACTTACTGTATTTTTTTAACAAACTCTGTTGTATTTCTGTCAGGATGTGTTAGATATTCAACAGGCGCACATCGCTTGTGCGTGCCAAGCCAAGGGAGAAAAAAATGATTCAATTCAGACGACACGTCCTGTCGGGGGCGGTCCTGGGTGCGATGGCGGCCCTGCCATTGGCCTCTCACGCCACCACGGGCTATCTGGCGCTGGGCTTTGGTACCCAGGAGATGGGCATGGCCGGCGCCACCTCGGCGGCGCCGCAGTCGGCGGTCGCGGCGGCGGTCAACCCGGCGGGTATGGCCTTCGTGGGGACCCGCGCCGATCTCGGTATACGGACCTTCATTCCGATCCGCGAGTCCGAGCTGGACAGTTCCAACTTCGGCGGTGGCGTGGTATCCGACAGCAGTTCGGACCGGATCTTCATGATCCCGGCCGGCGGACTCAACTGGCAGATCAACGACAACTGGAGCGCCGGTCTCAGCTTCTTCGGAAACGGCGGCATGAACGCCACATACAAGACCAATCTCTACGACAGGACGGCAGCTGTTCTTGGGGCTGCTCAAGCGGCAGCCGGCGGCGCACCAGTTAACCCCACCGATGTGTTCAATTCGGGAACCGGAACCGGTGTCCCCGATACGGGTATCCTGAACATCGACCTGCAACAGCTGATGATCATCCCCTCGGCCGCCTTCAAGTGGGATGACAAGTACTCCATCGGCGCCGGACCGATCATCGCCATGCAGAAGGTCGAGGTCAACGGCCTGGGGGACTTCCAGTGCTTCACCACCACGGCGCAGCAGGGCAATGCGGGGTGTCAGACGACTGGGTTCCCTGCGGCGGATCCACAGGGCTCATCGAATTACCCAGGCCTCTCCCAGAACCTGACCGACCGGGGCGACGAGATGCGCTGGGGTTTCGGTTTCCGTGGCGGCATCCAGGCCAAGGTCATGCCGAACCTTTCGCTGGCCGTGGCGGGTGCGACCAAGGTGTATATGAGCAATTACGAGAAGTACAAGGAGCTGTTCGCCGAGCAGGGTGATCTCGATATCCCCGCGAACATCACCGCCGGCCTCGGCTGGAACGCGATGCCCGACCTGTTGCTGACCTTCGATTACCAGCGCATCTTCTACGAGGGTGTGGCCGCCATTTCCAACAAGGGACCCCGTGGTCCTTTTCTTCAGGGCAACGATTTGCCCAAGCAGAACCTTGGCAACGATGACGGCTTCGGGTTCGGCTGGAGAGACATCAACGTCTACCGGGTCGGTGCCGCCTACGACACCACGCTCTGGGGCAAGGGCTGGACCTTCCGCGGCGGGCTCGCCTACAACGACCAGCCGATCCCGGACGATGAGCTCCTGTTCAACATCCTGGCCCCGGCTACCGTCCAATGGCACCTGACGCTGGGGGCATCGTTCAAGCCGACGGACTACGCGGCGCTGCACCTGGGCTGGATGTGGGCATTCAACGAGGAGGTCAGCACCGACACCACGGCGTTCGGCGGAGATGCACCACAAAACATCCCGGGTTCGATCTCGATGTACCAGACCTCGGTCGACATGGGCCTTTCCGTCCTGTTCTGATCCGATCCCACAAGAAGCAACCGTGTGATTCAATGAAGGGCCATGGCGACATGGCCCTTTTTTTTGGCCGTGGCACGCCGCTGTACGTCGATGGCCGGCGCGGACATGAAGCGCACCGACGCAGCTTTCCCTATTGTCGTATCGTGAGCGAAGCGAACTCCGCAACTCAACATTCAAAATTCAACACTCAACATTGACAACGCGGTGTATTTTCGACATCTCGTTCAGGATTTAACCGGCAAGGTATTATCGCCACCACAGTGACGTCCAGGGCAGGTAGGTGACGACCAGCAGCCAGACCAGCATGATGGTCAGAAACGGCAGGCTGGCCCGGAAAAGGGTCATGACGGGCTTGGTGAAGCGCTGGGAGGCGATGAACAGATTGATGCCGACCGGCGGCGTGGTGTACCCGATCTCCAGGTTGGCCAGGATAATGATGCCGAGGTGTACGGGATCGATGCCGAAGTGCAGTGCAATGGGCAGGATCAGCGGCGTGACGACGATAATGGCGGAAAAGATGTCCATCATGGCCCCGACCATGAGGAGAAACACGTTCAGCAACAGGAGAAACTGCAGCTGATCGTCGACGTTGGATTCCACCCAGGAGAGCAGCCGCATGGGTATCTGTGCATCGATCAGGAGATTGGTCAGACCCATCGCGATACCGAGGATAATGAGCAGGCTGCCCACCAGGATGGCGGTCTCGTTGACCAGACTGATGAACTGGCGACGCAGGTCGATGGTGCGGTAGACCGCTACTTCCAGAAAAAGCACGTAGGCCGCCGTGCAGGCCGACACCTCGCCGACGGTGACGAATCCACCGAATATGCCAACGATGATCCCGAAGGGGAGCAGGAGGTCCAGAACGCTGCCGCGAAACGCGGGCCAGATATTGCTCCACTCGAAGGGATGGTGCGGCAGATGGAAACGCCTGCCGGAATAGAAACTGTAGGCGTACAGCATGAACAGCAGGATCAGTCCCGGCAGAACGCCGGCCAGGAACAGTTCGTCGATGTTGACGCTGGCGACGATCCCGTAGACCAGTACCGCCAGGCTGGGTGCAAACAGGATACCCAGCGAACCCGAGGAGGTCAGCAGTCCACAGGTGAAGAGTTCTCCGTAGCCCGCCTGTCGCAACATGGGGTAGAGCATGCCGCCCAGCGCCAGAATGGTCACGCCCGACGCGCCGGAAAAGGCCGTAAAAAAGGCGCAGACAGAGAGCGCGACACTGCCGAGCCCTCCCGGCAGCCACCCCAGAAAGGCGTTGAAGAATCGAATGAGACGCTGGGGCGATCCTCCCTGGGAGAGGATGACGCCGGCAAAAGTGAACAGGGGAATCGCGATCAGGTTCGGGGACGAAGAGATACGGTTGAGTTCGATGATCAGGATCGCGGGATCGAGCCCGTCGGCGCGGGTCGCGATCAGGGCGCCGGCCGCCAGAACGACGAATAGCGGCAGCCCGAGGACGGCCAGCAGAACCAGGACCGGGATCAGTGCCGCTAACATGTCGTGCAGGTGATCTCGGGTCGCCTGTGCGGCCCGCACATCACGCAGCAGAGAAAGTGCATGGTCAGCAGGCCGAACCCTACCGGCAGTCCAAGATCGAGCAGGACCTGCCAGCGTTCGTGCTCCGCGGCAAACTCCCAGCTGTCCCGCCAGAAACGCACGGCGGCAATCGTATACAGAAGGCAGACTGCCGCACCGACGGAGAACAGGGGGCGGTACAGGCGGTCGCGCCAGGTCTGGGGTATCCAGTGGGCGATGACGTCGACCTTGATGTGGCGATCGCTACAGATGGCCAGCGCCGCGCCGAGGAAGGTGATATAGAGCAGGAGCAGCCTTGACAGGGTGTCCGCCGCGGGAATGCCGGTATCGAAGAAATTGCGCGCCAGGATCTGCCCCAGCGTCAGGCCCAGCAGCAGAACGATGCAGAATCCGGCCAGCAAGGTTTCGAGCCGGGTGAGGATCTGCTGTAACCGCGCCAGCATGTCGATGCGGACGGGGTTCAGCCGCCCGGTTGCCCGGAGGGGGAACGCTTTCGTATCTCCTGAAGGAGCTCGCGGGTCTCGTCGAACAATGGTTTGGGAATGTAGTTTTTTCTGGCCAGGCGCGTCGCGGCCTGTTCGCTCAGTTCACGGACTTCGCCCTGATCGACGTCGTCGGGTTTCAATACGAAATCAAGCCCTTCCCTCTCCAGCAACGCCAGGCTCTTGCGGTTGTCTTCTCGCGTGACCGCGGTGAGCTTCTCGCCGGTCTCCCGCCCGGTCTCGCGCAGCAGCTGCTGCAAGTCGGGGGGCAGGCGATCGAAAAAACGGCGTGAGACGACCAGGGCACCGATACCGTTCGCCATGGGAACATTGGTCATGTATCCGGTCTTGGTGTACCACTGCAGGGCCATGGCGACCAGTGGCGTCGCGTACACGGTATCGATCATGCCGGTCGACAGACTGGTGTAGACATCCGTAATCGAGAGGGATATCGGTGACAGGTCGGCGGCGTCGAACCAGGCCTTGCTGAGCGGGTCTCCCTGCCACAACCAGATCCTTCGTTTCCCGAGGTCGTCGAGGCTGCGAATCGGCTCCCTGGAGAAGAAGTGTATGTACCCTACCTCGGACCAGCCGAGCAGTTCGTAGCCCCTCTTGCGGAACCCGGTTTCGAAATCCGGCATGTATTTCGCCCGGACCTCGTCGACTTCCTTGTTGTTCCGGAACAGGAACGGGAACTCCAGAATTCTCGCCGGGGAATAGATGCGGCCGACGCCGTAACCGGTGAATCCGCCCCCCTGAATCTGCCCGAACCGCATCTTCTTGAGCACTTCGGGTTCGTCGCCCTGTATGCCGCCGGGATAGAATTTGAACACCAGTTTCCCGTTGCTCTGTTCCTTCACCGTTCGCCCCCATTCCTCCATGATGTTCATGGGCTCGGTCCCCTGAGGCGTCAGGGTGGCGAATTTCAGGGTGTAGGTCTGGGCGGCTTGTGTCGACGACGCGGCCAGGAGCGGCGCGATCGACACGAGTGCGCAAAACAGTTTTCGCGCGGTGCTTGTCAAAACCATTCCTGTTCCTGCTCCAGCAGCGAGGCGGCCTGTTGCTTGGCGATCAGGTTAATCAGGGTGGCCTCCGGCAGCAGGTCGTCCGGCGCATCGATGACCGAGACAAGCCGGTTGTGGAACGCGTCCTGGTCCAGTCGCTGGCGGTCCAGAAACTGTGCCTCGATGACGTCGACCATGAGCATCTTGCCGCCGGTCAGTTCACGCGCCCGGTCGAAGTGCTGTTCGGACTTCGTGAAATCCCCGCCCAGCATCGGCGAACGCGCCCCATAGTAGACGCCGAAGAAGATGTTGGGTCCCGCGTAGAAGTACGTCTCGTCGAGTTCGAGTACCCGCTCCATCATCGCGGCTGCCCGGCCAAGCTGGGACACGCTCTCGACGTCGTCAAGATTCAGATTGATCCACTTGGCCCAGCAGGTTGCCGTCCAGAACAACGCCGGCACGTCGGACTGGCCGGACTTCGCGAGCCGGGACTGAAGCTCGTCGAGCGGCATCGATTCGTATCCCTGCCTGAGGGCATCGGGTTTCAGTGCAGCGGCGGCGTGCTCACGGCATCTGTCGTAGAGCCCCTTGGCGCGTTCGGGGTCTCCGGACTCGACAAAGGCGAACGTATAACCGTGAAACCCCTGCGCGGCGTAGATCCTGAGCGCATCGTTGTCCGGATCGCTGTAGGTCATGCCCTCCAGCATCTTCAGGTTGGCCGGCATGGCCTCGCGGGCGAGGTCGAGATCGGATTCGCGGTTCATGGCCTCCATGCCGTCTTCCATCATCGGCAGGGAAGCTCGCACGCCCATCTGCTTTATCGAACAGCCGCCGAGCGCCGCGACCGAACAGACCGAAACCAGCACAAAGCAATAGAGGAGGGAAACTCCGGGGTTGCGTCGCCGCCACCCCCGGGGTTCAGGTAAAAACTTTCCGTTGAAAAACCGGATGATCGCTGCATTGTGCATTGGCCACATACCCTGTATGCCGTCGACAGGTGACTCATCGGTCGGTGAGTCGCGCTTGAGGTTCCCTTTCGTATTGTGACGCCCCGAATTGCGGTACGGAGCGCCATTTTTCCGGAACCGGTACCTCGGGCGCCCACGCATGCTGACCGGATATGCGCCTCAATTCAAGGATAGTCAATCAGGCTTCCATTTTCCAGACGCGGTATTCACTGACCCGCAGGCGAGGCCCGGTGTTCGCGCCCATTCCGGGATCCGCCGATCAGGTCAGGGTAATTGATGTCGGGCCCGCGATACCGGGCAGAGGGATGGTGCATCGTCGGGGAGTCATGCCGCGACGGTGCGCCAGGGTTAGGCGATTGCCGGAAAATGACATACCAGTTTGCGCAGGATTTTCGTTCGTCATCAAGGCGCGACAACAGGCACATAGTCGAACGATGTAACGGTTGTCGCAACACAGAGGACGGACGAAAAGACAAGCAGGATGGTATGTTATTTTTCAGAGATCGCCTTAGTGCGTATGGAGATTGAAAGCCGTGAGCGACTGCCCGGAGGCCTCCGCGTTGAGTCTTGCGATACGCTCCAGGTTCCCGAAGCTCTCGACGATCCCCTCGCGAAGGCCCCGCTTCATGATCATGCGGCCCAGCAGGGGAGGGAGAAAGAAATCGGGCTCCATGGTGGCCTCGTAGACGACGATGCTGCTATTGCCCGCCGGCTTGACCCACCAGTGCGCGGTGCCGGACTTGAAGTCGCTGAGCCGCGGGTCGGTTTCGACGTGGAGGTGCCCCGGCGCACCCTCGCGAATGTCCTCCACCCGCGAGATCGCAACGCAGTGCAGCAGGATGCAGTCCTCGATCAGGGTCCGCACCCTCAAGGTGCCGGGTGTTTCCGATGGCAGGGTATTACTTTCGGAAATCGCCGGATTCAGTCGGGAGATCTGCGCGAAATCGGTCAGGACCTGGTAGACCTCCCCGGCCGGCGCGTTCACCAGCATTTTCATTTTTATCCGGTAGACACCGTCCTGTTCGCTGACGTCCAGATTCGCCAGTTCCCCGGCCGAGACGGTTTCTGCGCCAACCGTCAGTGCGGCAAGGACCAGTACCGCCAGGCCCAGCGTCCGCAGGGAGGGGCCGCCCTGAATCACGGAATCCTGTGTGGTGCGCACCATGGGCGAGCGTACCGCCTTGCTGGAAGGGGTGAACCACTCGAGCTGTCCGGGGAAGTTGACGCTGTTCACAATGCTTCTCCGATGTGGGTTTCGGGTGCTCTGCCGGGGCCATCCCCCGGCTGGTACAAACATTCTGTCGACAACACCTTCCGGAAATCTTCCGTTCCAATCCCGCCGGCCCGTGAAACGGAAGATCGGGCCGGTTGACTTGGCTCGATGAGGTGAAATGGTAGGGGTAATCGCCCACCGGGCGATGTGAACAATCGGAGGGTGTCAGTGTGAAATACTCCACAACCGGGGTTGTGTCCGCGTCGGCTACCCGGGGCGGGATCACCTGCAGCGGGGATCAGTTGTCCGCAGCCCCCTGATCCACCCAGCTTCGCAGGATTTCGGCCTCCCGGGTGGACAGCGGCATTCTGCCCCGGGATGCACGCAGGTTCGGGTGAATGCGGCCTTCACCCGCCATGTTGAAGACGCTGTGGCGACTGTTGCCAGGAACAATGACGCGGCCGTATCTCGAGCCCTGGACCAGCCCTTCGTAGCTTGTCACGTCCAGACCCGACAGGACGTAACCCTCGCCATCCGGCGGTGTATGACATTGCTCGCATTTCTGCTGGAGAATGGGTTGGACGTCCCAGGCGTAGCTCACTGTGGGGGATGACTGGCAGGCGCAGAGGGAAAGCGCCGATACCGCGACTATCCCGCTGAGGGGAATTCCGCAGGACCTGCGCCGCGGTGGCGATGGGACCGGTCTGTCTCTGGCGGACTTGGTGCTTCGGAACCCGGGACACCGATTCCGTGCCGGTTGATCGGCGGGTCCCTTATCTGCCACAACCGGTCTCCTCCAGGTAGGGGTAGCCGTCTCGAAGGGGGTAGTCGGCCACGACCAGCCCCGCGTTCACCCTGGCGATACACTCAAGATTCTCGAAGCTCGTCAGAATGCCTTCGCGTAACTTCTTTTTCATGACAAAACGGCCAATGACAGGGGGGATGAAGAAGTCCGGTTCCATCTCTGCCTGGTAAACCACCCTGCTGGTCTCGCCATCGGGCAGTATCCACCAGTCCGTGATTCCGGACTTGAAGTCGCTGTGTTCGGGGTCCGTGACGACGTGCAAATGCTCGTTCCCGTTTCTGTAGACGGTTTCGGTACGGGCGATCCTCATGCAACGAAGCAGGACGCAGTCTTCGATCAGGGTCCGCACGCGGATTCCGTCGGATTCCCCAGACGACATCACCTTGCTCTCCGTAATCGAGGGATTCAGGCGGTAGATGTGCCGGAAATCGGTCAGCACCTGATAGACATGTGCGGCGGGGGCATCCACCTGCATCTCCATCCTGATGCGGTAGACCCCATCCTTGTCCGAGATAGTCAACTCACCGGGTTCGCCGGCCGTCGCGCAGCAGGAAATGGCCAGCAGGAGGAAAGAAATACCCCTCCACGTGCCCAACCTCCCACGCAATCGCGCCCGATCGGACCCGGATCCGAACATTGCTCGAAATTGACGGGACATTATTCTTACACCGCGCTCGTACCTCGGCAGCCACGCCATGTAGGCGCACTGTTCAATTCTGCTTTATCTATTATTGTAAACCAGGCATATTTATCCTTCCTTTGATATTTCGCAATGGGGTCAGGATAAGGAGACGTGCTATGGCCCTGGTCACGCCGGGTCAGATCGACGAAGCGCGACAACGCTATGGGGTCGCGACCGTCAACCGGACGTCTTGTCTCTTTTGACCGCCTTGATCAGCAGACCCAGCACGGGTCCGAGGCTGTTGATGGCGCTGCCGGAAAACGAGGTGAAGCCGGAACGAATGCGTCTGACCTCCGAGGTGACGTCCGTCAATCCGGCCTTGACCTGGTTGATGTCGTTACTCAGCTCGTTCCAGGCGAGGTCGCGCATCTCGCGCGCCATCTTTTCCTCGTTTTCGGAGGGTCCCGCACCTTTGGCGACCAGGATGAGAATGATCGCCAGGGCGAGGTTTGCGAGCGACACAAGAAACGCCGACATGGCGGGCCCGTGCTCGGGCGTCAGTGCGTGGAACCCGGCCAGGTTCAACATGCCGAGACCCAGAAGCCCGAACAGCAACGCGACCGAAAAGAGCGCGGAACGGCTGGCCGCCCGACGGGCGCGAATCTGGGCAAGCGCCATCTCGGCACGTGCGAGAATCTGCAGTTTCAAGACGGGATCGCTCATGGTTTGAACCTCACCTGGGCAAGAGGCGTCCGACCAGGACGCCGAGGGCGAATACCACGAGCAGCGTGGTGGGGTTGGATTCCTTTATCTCCCGGTCCAGTACCTCGACCAGTTCCTGGAACTGTCCCGCGATGTCGTAGCCGTCATCTGCCGCGACAGTGTTTTCGGGTTCAACGACGTCGGATCCGGTTGCGGAACTTGCCTCGGGATTGATTCGTCCGGCGTCCCGGTGCGCATCATCCGGCGTGTTGCGTGATGCCTGCAAGGCATCGAGTTGCGCCCTGATCTCTTCCAGTTCCTTGCGGATATCGTCTCTCGCCATGATCGATGGTTCCCGGTAAATTTTACGATTCGCTCCGCCCGTCCCTGCCGTGCAATGATTGCACGGCAGGGATCAGGTGTGCGCGCCACCTTGCAACTCGCGCAGCGCCAGGGCCTTTTCCCGGATCATCTTGATGTGCAGGCGCAGATTGTAGAGCTGGTCGGCATAGGAAAGGGGTACGGTGATCTGCCCGGCTTCCCTCTCGATCCGGTCGAGTTCCTGAAGATAATAGTCCGCCTCGCCCTCATCCGTCTTGGCCTCGTTGATGCCGATATCGACCTGCTGCAGTTCGGAATACCAGCGATAGATCCGTTTGCGAATTCTCCACCGAAAGACCGGGGGCATGACCTTGACCAGGGGAATGAGCAGACCGAGCAACGGCAGCAGCATGATCTTCAGACGGTCCACGAGCGTTGCCGCCCAGAACGGCAGATAGCGTTGCAGGAAGGGAGGGCCGTACTCGTAATGACGTTCGGCTTCCGGGTTGAGCGGAAATTCGTTGTGTTCGGATGAAGGAAAGGTCCCGGGCGGATCGAAAAATCCGCCCCTGCCGTGCACCTCGACCGCCGCCTCGATGAGCAGGTCGACCAGCGCGGGGTGAATGTCCTCGCGCGCCAGCAGGTTCGCCGTCACGGCGATCATGCCGACATCTTTCGGTGGCAGGTTATGCTCGAAATCCAGCGTCCCTTCGGGGAGCTCGACGGCCGACAGGGAACGATTGACCCGCGCATATCCCCGGGCGCGTTGAAGGTCCACGATATCGACGCCTTCAGTCCCGATCAGTTTTCGAAGTAGCGGCGAGTCCGCAGCGGTCACCATGAACAGGACGTCGACGCGTCCGTCGAGCAGGTCGGATGCCGAGGCATCCAGAGCCTCACTGACCAGCGTCGCGTCCTGCTCGTCGATGCCGTTGGAATGCAGCAGTTTCCGCGCAACGAAGTGGGTCCCGCTCCCCTGTGGTCCGATCGCGACACGCCTGCCTTTCCAGGCGCTGACCAGAGCGGGCAGGTCCGTGTCTCGCGCGAGTATCCACACCGGTTCGAAAAACAGGCTGCCGATCGACTCGATCGCCTCGTTTACCGGGGGGGCGGGAATCGCGCCCTGGACAATGGCAAGATCGACGCCACCGTCCTCCCCGTCGAGTTTCTCCAGATTTTCCAGGGAGCCCGCCGTCTCGACGAGTTCCAGGGTAATGCCGTCCCGGGCCAGTATCCCCTGATATTGCCTCGCGTAGTGGTAATACGCGCCATCACTGTTTCCGGTGGCGATGGAAATCTGGTCCGGCGGGGCAGGTTGCACGAACTGGTAGGCAACGATGAATCCGGTCAGGACCAGCAGCCCCGTGCCACCCCAGGTCGTGGCGAACTGCTGAAAGCCTGATCGATTGCCCTTTATCTTGTCTGGCGGCATGCGGTGAGCCCGGGAGGTCACGTCTGAGGAATCATTATAGAGGCGAGGGAGGCACTCGTGTCAGTGGTCGTCGAAATTGCAGGTCAAATCCTTGCCGTGCAGCGGCGCATTGTCATGCAACCGGGTTCGCCAGCGTGCCGATGGGGTCGATGGTGATACTGACCTCGTCGCCGGATCGAAGGAAGCGGGGCGGTTTGAAGCCCACCCCGACGCCGGCCGGCGTGCCGGTGGCGATAATATCACCCGCTTCGAGTGTCATCGTGGCGGACAAGGTCTCGATCAGGGTGGGAATGTCGAAGATCAGGTCTGCCAGTAACCCGTCCTGTCGCGGCTCCCCGTTTACGCTCGTCTGCACCCGCAATGCCGCCACGTCGGGTACGGCGTTCGCGGTGAGCAGCGCGGGGCCCATGGGGCAGAACCCGTCCAGGCTCTTGGCGATGAACCATTGCTGGTGACGCTTCTGCAGGCGCCGTGAGGTCACGTCGTTGACGATGGTATAGCCGTAGACATGATGCATGGCATTCGCTCGCACGATGCCGCGTCCGCCGGTGCCGATCACCACGGCCAGTTCCCCTTCGTAGTCCACGGAATCTGTCGGATCGAGGTAGCCACAGATCGATTCCTCCGGTCCGATGACCGTACTGGCGGTCTTGGTAAAGACAATGGGATGCAATGGGGCCGCGTCCTTTCCCCTGCCGCCACCCGACGGTAGCGACTGTACTTCACGGGCGTGGTCGCGGTAATTCTTGCCAATGCAGAAGATGTTGCGCGCCGGACGGGGAATGGGTGCGAGCAGTGTCAGGCCCCGGACCGGCAGCCGTCCGGCGCCTGATTCCACGGCGAGTCGCACGGTTTCCAGGGCCGGTTCGCCGTCTGCGATCAGCCCGAGCAGGGAACGCGGCAATCCCGTCGTGGTCCGGGAGAGATCAACGACCTCGTCGTTTTCGCGATCGAGGACCCCGATGCGCGTCGAGTCTTCGTCCCTGAAAGTGACCAGCAGCATTTCCCGCTACCTCCCCTTGTGGATTCGTCGATCGTCCCGTACCTTGCGGTGTGGTGAAAAGCTTACCTGCGACAAGCCACGGGCGGAAGCGACTGTGCATCCTGGCGACGCTCCGATTTCGTTGCGCTTGCAGAATCCCGGATTTTCGCCGGTTCGCAGAACCACCACGCGAAGCATGAATGATGACTATCGCGTTTGTACTGAAATTTGCATGAATCATAATTCATAGTGGGCGGGACAAATGGGTCCGGTATTCAATGCCCACGAGGATGAGCCAATGAAACTCCCTGCTGTTGCTGTCCGAATCACGATTCTCTCGTTTCTGGTTGCCGGCGATGTCGCGTTGGCAACGGAAGGCACCCTCGTGGTGACCGGGGACACCCGGCTGGAGGAGGACCACCGCGGTTCGATTGCCATCGATGCGGATGGGGTCACGCTGGATTGTGACGGGCGATTGGTAAACGGCGAGGGGCTCACAGGAGAGGAATTGCTGATCGGCATCGTCGTCGATGACAGGCAGGATGTGACGATATCAAATTGCCACATTTCCAACTTCGATATCGGGATCAGCCTGTTCCTCGCAGGAAACTGTCACGTGACCGGAAACAAGCTGAAATTCAACCGTGACGGTCTCGATATCGACAGTACCGGTGGATGCACCGTCGAGAAGAACAGCTTCAGGGACAATCAACGTCACGGTATTCTCTGTTCCGAATCGGCGGGGAGCACTTTTTCGGACAATGTGACCACCTCGAACGGCGGTCACGGTATTCTGCTTTCGAATTGCCTTTCCGGCGTGTTGATCCAGAATTACGCAAAGCACAACGGACGCTCCGGGTTCCTGATCGAGTTTCTGTCCGACAGGAACCTGTTCTGGAAAAACATCGCAAGGGACAACAATGGAGCGGGATTTTTCCACGAGAATTCCAACGAGAATATTTACCTGGAGAACAAGGCTTCGGGAAATGTCAACTACGATGCAATGATCGACCTCGAATCCGAACCAAGCTGGTTCAACCTGTTCGTCAACAATGACTTCGGGCGGACCTTCCAACTGCACCGGGTCATTCAGCACGAGGAATAGAGGATCGGATGGGGCGCAATGGCGACCGTCGGCAAACTTCCGGTGGGTCTCACCGTCTCGATCGCGGATCGCCGGTTAAGGACATCAGCCACTCTTGTGGCTCACTGCTTACATCGCCATGTCCTGTGGCTCCGGGTGTGTTCCCGGTGGGTATCGAGTGCGACTGCCGCATACGTCTGGCAATAGCGTGTCGTTTTCACTATGCTGCCGCCTTCGGGAACACTCGTCATTTGATATTCGGGGAACGGCATGCGGAAGACCTTCATGGGCGCCGGGCGCTTAGCGTTCCTGCTATGGGCGATTGTCGCCCTGGCCGGGTGCCAGACGAAGAAGGACATTTATGAGCCCGTGCCCCCGATCAGAGACGTGACCGCGGGTTCTTCGCTGGTTCTGCTCAAACCCCTGGTCATTTCAAGTGGTGTGTCCGCGGCCGTTTTTCAGAACGGACGGGTCGTCGAGCCGCACGCGATCCGTAACGACATGCCCTATTGCAGGCTGGAACTGGGACAGGCCCCCGGCAGTGATCTCAACGTCGAGCCCCAGACGATCCCGGTGAAATACGTGGCCTATGACGATCGGCGTGTTGGTGATTCCGACGACCAGGTCTCGGTGACGAAGATCACACTGGGCGCGACGGACACGAACCCTTTTCGACGCATGAATTGCCTGTGGCCGGTCCCCTCCGGTGCGGCCAACTTCATGAGTGCCGAGGATATTGCCGCCACCCTGGACGGGTATTTCTCCATCGAGGAGCCTGGTTAGCCGATCAGCATAAAAGAATCTGCCGGATCACACCGGATTTTCGTTCGTCATCAAGGCGCGACAACGGGCGCATCGTCGAACTATGTAACGGTTTCCGCCGCCGGAATGCGCGGCTCAAGCGTGCAGGCTGTAGTAGAGACCGTAGTAGGCAAGGAATACCATGACGAAGGCGAGAAAATAGAGGCCCGTCATGAAGTATGCCTCGGTCCATACACTCTTTTCGGGCAATGCGAGAAAGAACCTGGCCTTTGTCGGACCGCGAACAACCAATATCACGAGTATGGTAATGATGAGCAGGTGGCCCACCGCATCAAGCACACCGAATTTGTAGATCGCAAGAATGAATACGGCGCCCAGGCCCAGAGCGATCGCTCTCGAGACCACCGACACGCTCCCCAGCAGAACAAATGTAACGTTGAACTCAACGAATCCTGCCAGCACCATGTAGGTATGGGGTTGCATTCCCATCAGAATACCCGGGTCCCTTTCGAGCAGCGGGTATGTCCAGTGAGGATATCCCCATTTCTCGATCGACCCCCACAGCAGTGTCAGGCCTGTCGTCGCAAACAGGACGACATACCTCGACGTGGTCCAGCGTTCTCCCTTGACAAGACTGGCGCCGAAGTAATAGGCCACTCCCAGAAAGATGAGATAGTCCAGGGCGTGAAAGACACCATACTGCGCAACGAACATCGCGTAGAGAATAACGATTCCAACCCCGATCAGAGGGGTGGTGTATCGGGAGAGTGCGCAGAGGGCGATGGCGAGTTGCAACCAGGGAATGAACTCGTAGCGAACTTTCAACTCGGGTGTCAACAGGAGAGGACGCTCGACCAGACCGTAAACGAACAGGGACAGGAAGAAGATGAAGGCCGCTGTACGCAGAATCGGTAGCGACATGCGGGGGCTGATGACGAATTTTTGTGCGGCGCTGGACAGGAACCCTCTCCGGTACAGGTAGCGATCCATCAAGAAGAACGTATAAATGAAGAAGACGGAGGCCAGGAAGAAGTAGACATACTCCCTGGTCAGCACCTTGTCGATCCGCAGGGGTGGCTTTTCCAGGTCATAGGGTGCAAACCATTTGACGTGACCGTGCGCCAGGTGAAACAGGCCAATTGAAAGATAACTCAACAGCCCGGCCAATATCTGACCCGGCACCCTCGAAACGCCCATCCAGTGATTCAAGTGTCTACTCCGGTTTTCCTCTCTGCCTGGCGGAGAGCATTTCCAGGGCCGGCGTACTTCCCCGGTTTGCTTCATCGCCCGTCCGGCAATCGTATTAGTGACGAAACACTGCTGGAATCAACGCCGGGCTACCGAGCTTCCGAGGTCTTTACCACCAAGAAGATCAATTGGTTGGCGGCCCGATCGTAGCCGAACGTGTGACCCACCGACCAAGCGCGGTTTCGTTCACCTGCACCCCCAATCCCGGGCGAATCCCCAATTTGGGGGGACGCCCGCCGTAACCGAACTGCAACACGGGTCTCGACGGGTCCTCGCGCAAGAGACGTAGCCCAAAACAGCCTTCGACATACTTCACGGGATGTACGCACGCCGTGAAAGTCAGTTGCGCGGCGGAGAGCAACGACGATTCACCCACCTGACACCCTAGCTGCACATCGAGTCCGGCGCCCAGGGCTTCCCGGGCCCGCTTGACCGAAGCGACCAAACCACCGCATTTGGAAATGCGCACATTGACTCCGGTGCACGCCCGCCGCTTGACAAGCTGCCTCAGCGACTCTCCGTCGCTGAAGCTCTCGTCCGCCATAATTCCGACGCCGGATTGACTGACCAACCGAGACAGACCATCAAGGTCGTCGGCAGCCAGCGGTTGTTCATACGACCGCACGCCGCACTCAGCCATTCCCTTGATGGCATTCATCGCCACTTCGTAGCTCCAGGCCATATTCGCGTCGACACGCAGGTCGATTCCCTTTCCCAGGATTCCGCGCAGAAACTTCACGGAGGAAATGTCGTCGTCACCACTCACCTTCAGCTTTATCTGGCCGATTCCGAAAAGACGTTGCTTGAGCGCCGACTTCGCCAGCGCCAACCCCTTGTCCGCCGAGAGGGCGCCGCTGTACCGGAATTCGGGCGGTGACGCCAGTCTTTCACTCTCCAGGGCACGCTCGCCGAAGTGCTTGCCGAAAGCGTCCAGCAAAGCAAGGTCCAGCGAACACCAGGCCGCGGTCTGAGGAGTATCTGGATCGACCCAGCCCGGTGTCTTCCCGTCACATTTCCAAAGAAAATCCTGGAGGTCGCGCATCGACTGAAATTCCCGACCGACCAGGCGGGGCAATATCTCACCGGACAACAGCGAAAAAACACTGTCCTGGGACTCCCCCGTCACGTATTCCCTCGGCAGGCACTCGCCGAACCCCGAGTCACCGGAATCGGTCGTGCACTTGAGGAAGACGCTCGAAGATGTACTCCTCTCCGCGGCGGAATGCTTGAACGACATCTTGAACGGGAGGTCGACGGCGAAGACCTCAAAGCCGGAAATGCGAGCCATGTTGACAACCCTTCAGATCGATCTGGGGAGCGTCTCTTCTGATGCCGGCGGTCCGATTCAATCCCGCGTCGATGTCGCCGCGGGAGCACAACGGGGTGGTGTTTCGCCGCCCGGCCTGCCTTTAGGCGATTTCTGTCAATTGACATACCATCCTGTTGGTCTTTTCGTCCGCCTCCTGCGTTGCGACAACCGTTCCATCGTTCGACGATGCGCCTGTTGTCGCGCCTTGAAGACGAACGAAAATCCGGCGCAATCTGGTATGCCAATTTCCGGCAATCGCCTCAGTCCGTTACGCCAGAAGTCCTGGACAAAGTGTCGAAGACTCACTCCGCCTTCTTTTTTGTTGAGTTTTAAGTGATGAGTTTTGAGTTGTGGAGTTCGCTTCGTTCACGGAACGTTTCATAGGGAAAGATGCCGTCGATATGGGCTGTGCGCGCAGCGCACACTTTCAACTCAACACTCAACACTCAACAC